>JAKPIR010000269.1 GCA_029549705.1 Pseudomonadota bacterium
AAATTATCATGGCACGGTTTGCACGTTATTTTGCGCTAATGTATCAAACGGGCATCCCTATTTTAGATGCCATTAAAATATGTGAAAAGATTGTGGGCAATCGCGTGGTGACCGACGCACTGAGTCGTGTGCATGCACAAATTAATTCGGGCGATGCGATGTCGGAGAGCTTTCGAAATGCGGGTTTATTTCCACCTTTGGTGGTTCGTATGATTCGTGTGGGTGAAAATACTGGAGCACTAGATAAGTCATTGTTAAATATAAGCTATTTTTATGATAGAGATGTAAAGGACTCGATGGAAAAATTGCTTAAATTAATCGAGCCAGCATTAACGGTGATATTGGGTGCAATTCTTGGGTTTATTATGTTTTCTGTGTTAGGGCCAGTTTATGACTCGTTCAGTAAACTTAACTTTTAACGCGTCTAGTATCAGGTAACCATAAATCAAAACATGTTTAAAGCCAGTCAACACAAAATAGTACTATGCGCAACGGCCAACAATTTGTTAGCTGGGGTGTGGCGCAGTGGTCAACTGCAGGGCAATCAAGCTTTTGCTAATGATGATGTTGGCTACGCAGCATTCACTGAATTTTTAAATCAATACAATACCGCCCCCATTTATCTGATTGCAGATGCTGTTGAGGAAGACTATAAGCTAGAAAGTTTGCCCCATACTTCTGGTGCGGCAAAGCGAGAGTTAATTGAGCGTAAGCTGAATCAGTTTTATCGGGGTCTGGCTTATCGCACTGCGCATTTTATCCAGCGAGAAAAAGACAAGCGCAAAGATGATAAATATTTATTTGTTGCTTTAAGTAATGATGAGTTTTTAAAAAACTGGGTTGCACTGATACATACGGCCAAAGCACAACTGGTGGGTGTTTACTTGTTGCCAATGCTAAGTCAAGTATTGGTGCGCCAACTAAAATTGATGTCCCCGCACATATTGCTGTGCGAAAAACTATCATCAGGTTTAAGGCAAACGTATTTTCACAATGGCCGACTAAGGATGAGCCGCCTTGTGACGAGCGTTCCAACAGCAGCAAATCAATTGGGCTATTTTTATTTAGTAGAAACTGAAAAAACGCGTTTATATTTAATTAGCCAACGATTTATCTCGCAAGATACGCCAATCAATCTCGTGTTGGTAAGTATAGATGGCAGCACAAAAGCAATCAGTCAGGGGATAAGCCAAGAGCAAACACTTGAGTGTACTGATCTCGATTTGAGTCAAATAGCCAAGAGTGTCAATTTGCCTGCAGATCTGGTGCAACAAATGCCAGAACTCTTGCATATGCAGCTATTGGCAAAAGGCAATTTAGTTGACAACTTAGCACCACCGTCTCAAACAAAAGAATATCAGTTTAATCAAGTTAAAAGGGCTATTTTCATTGCTAGCGCTTTAATTGGATTGATTGGTTTATTGGCGGCAGGATGGTTTTTTAAACTAGGTTTAGACAATAAAGAAGCGTTCAACCAAGCGGTGCAGGATACTGTCATCCAAGAGCATCGTTATAGTGAAGCCGCAAAGAATTTTCCTGCAACGCCAGTAAATGCTGCGGATTTAAAACTCGCTGTTGAATTAGATAAAACAATCGCGGCTTATCCAAAATCACCGCGACGCATGATGTTAGCGGTGAGCGCCGCGTTGGAACTATCTTCTGAAATACAACTAGATAGATTACGTTGGGCCTTCACGAATGATTTAAATATAAAAGATGAAGATAATTTATTGGCTTTGCCCGCCAGTAATTTACAGTCGACAGCCAGCACGGTGGATGACCCGGCTAAACTGATTGAACTAGGGTATGTGAATGCACAAATAGCAAACTTTAACGGGGATTATCGCGCAGCGCTCAACAGTGTAAACAAGTTTGTGGCCAATTTAAAAGCAAATACACAGGTGGCTACGGTAGAAGTGTTACAAGCGCCGGTAAATGTCAGTTCTTATGTGGGCTTGCAGGGCAGCACAACCGATGAGCAATCGACGCAAAGGCAACCAGCTTTATTTAAGCTAAAAATAATACTTAAATCAGCTGATGCGCCTGAAGCATTACCTTACGAAGGGCAAGTGCCTAGTGGACAGACTTTAGGAAAACCGCTGCCATGAAGTTAGAAGCAACAAAACAAGAGGCTAGGCCGGGTGCAAAAGATGCACTCAAACTACAAGTGCCGTTATTGCTGGCAGGCATAACGCTAATTGCTGCGATTATTTTAGTTGTTTTAGCGCATCGATATAGTACCGAGCAGGAAAAAGCCTTGCAGACACAGCAAGGGTTGCTGAATGCCGCACGCCAGCATTTTCAATCTTCTGGCATTGAAAAAGAGATGATTACAGAATATTTGCCAAAATATCAAATGCTGATTGATAAAGGATTTGTGGGTGAAGAGCGGCGCATTGAATGGGTTGACGAGCTACGCGCACAGCATAAAAATCACAAACTTTTTGGTGTTAAATATAGCATTAGCCAGCAAGAAGTCTACAAGCCAGCATTTATCCCAAATCTTGGGGGCTTTGTATTGCACCGGTCTGTGATGAAGTTAGACTTAGACATGCTCCATGAAGGCGATATTCTGCAATTAGTCGAAAATTTAGGGGCCCAAAACGGTGCACCATTTGTGTTACGTGATTGTGAAATAAGAAGACTAAACAGTAATGCAGAACTCAGTCGGCAACTGGTTGCAAACTTACACGCGCAATGTGAGCTTGACTGGCTTACTTTACATGAGCCCTTGGCACAAACGGCAGTAACTCCATGACTAATAGGATGAATTGTTTATTTTCTCTAATTTTGTTGTTTGTCATGGCGACACCCGTGGGCCATGCTGCGCCCAATGATAACCTAGGACGATTATTCAGTCGCCCGATTGAGCGTAACAATCTAGATGTACTAAGACAAAATCAAAAATTAAAAGTGATTGTGCCTCAAGAAAATGCAGCACCCGAGGTTGAGGAGAAGGCGGCACCTGAGGAGTTGCCAGAACCCGTGACACTGCAAGGCTACGTGAAGCGCAGTGACGGCAAAGGTAACACAATATGGATTAATAATCAGGCTGTCCAAGAAAACACTACGGTTGATAAAGTCAAAGTGGGTCGAGTTAACCAGCGCGGGTTCTCAAAAAAAGGCGCTAGTACAGAAGGCGTGGATGTAAAAATCCCGGTGACAGGAAAACAAATTAGATTGAAACCAGGCCAGATGTACGAGCCGGAGAATAACAAAATTTATGAAATGCAGATTGTAGAAAAAACCAAAAGACTCGAGTTAGAGCAAAGCGGCGTGATTAATAGCGATGAAACACCACAGTAATCCCAAGTTCAATCAGCGAGGGGCATCTTTAATTGTATTGGTGTTGGTGTTAGTGCTGGGAGGGTTGGCGGTAATTTTTTCAAGTTTGGATGGCCAGAGCATTAGAGCTGAGCGTGATAAAAAGACCCATGATGCATTATCCGAAGCAAAATTAGCGCTAATTGGCTATGCAACCAGAAGTGGACTAGCTACGGGCGCTGCTAGACCAGGTGAGTTGCCCTGTCCAGATGCAAATAATGATGGGTCATCAGACGTTTGTGCTGTGAATGCTCTGGGCCGATTACCTTGGAGAACATTAGGCATTAATGACCTACGCGATGGCGATGGTGAAAGACTTTGGTATGCTGTATCAACCACATTTAAGAATAACCCAAGGATATATCCACTAAATAGTGATACTTTGGGGACAATTACATTGCGAGACGCAGCAGGAAGCCTACTTTACAATGGTGTAGCAAATAATGGGTTAGTCGCGGTGATAGTCTCGCCCGGTGCGCCTATGACACGTCAGGATGGAGTGCATCAGGTGCGAGATGTCGCAAATATAAATAATGCAATTAACTACTTAGACATTGCACTAGGCGAAGACAACCAAAATTTTTTAAATGGTAACCTGAATGGATTTGTCTTAGGGCCCATTAAAGACGCCACGGGTGACATTATCCTAAACGATAAAATAGTTTCAATTTCTCGACATGAAATTATGGTACCTGTTGAGAGGCGGGTTGCTGCTACCGTTATCAACTCATTATTAGATTATTTTTGTGGTTCAGGTAATGTGAATTACGACACAAATAATTGTCTGGCCGCGGGCGGCCCAAGAAGCTACCCACATCCGGCAAATTTTGCTGACTCGACATGTTTAGGGATAGGAAATCTAGCCGCAGGGTGTGCTTCAGATTTGATGGTAAATCACGGCCGATTGCCCGCTAATCCGAATCTAAGCTGGGACACAACTTCATTGTTATTAGGTTCGAATGGCAATTGGTTTCAAAGAAACGGCTGGCGTGAACAAGTACATTATGCTGTGGCACCAGCATGTGTTATAGGTACAACCGATTGTGATGGCCTAGGGTTTCAAACGCTAAATATATCACTTTTGAATACAATTGATGCTAATCTGGTTGTGGCAGTGGGTGGTGAGGCGCTCACTGGCCAATCGCGCGCATCAGTTGCCGATAAATTAAATGAAGCGAATTATTTAGAGGATGAAAATTTGACAACAGCAGATGATATTTATACAAACTTATCTCTAATGGGGAATCTATTCAACGACCGAGTCGTGAGCCTTCCATAATGCGCTATAAATCCCATCACTTAAAAGGATTCACTCTGATAGAAATGGCCGTCGTACTGGTCATTTTGGCATTGCTGTTGGGTGGATTGCTCTTGCCTTTATCTGCTCAACTAGACCAAAAGAATTACACGGATACAAAAAGGCAGTTAGAGAGTTCGATGGAAGCTTTGATGGGTTATGCTATTGCGAATAAACACTTACCATGCCCAGATAAAAATGCTGGAGCGAACAATGGGCCAAATGATAACCCCAATGATGGCATAGAAGATTTTGATGTAGTAGCTGGGACCTGCATTACGCAAGAAGGAAATTTTCCGTGGGCAACATTAAGCTTGAAAGATACTGACTCGTGGAATCAACGATTAATTTATAGGGCGAGCGCCGCTTTTACCGTAAGGGCGCCAATCACAACTTTTGGGCTAGCAACAAATGGTGTTCTGCGCTTGTGTAACGAGGCCGCATGCAATGCGCCTCGGTTGACAGATACCGCGGTAGCTGTAATCGTTTCGAGAGGAAAAAATCGGGGTGTCTGCACAACGTTACCTTCGCCGCCTGCTTGTGTAGACGAACGTGAGAATGACGATGCTGACAATGATTTTGTCAGTCATGAACTTAGAGTAAGCAGTGTAGCAAGCCCTAACGCAGAATATGACGATGTTGTTGCCTGGCTTTCAAGCAATATATTAGTAAATCGTATGGTTTCCGCAGGTCAGTTACCTTAATGAACGACAATCAACTCCTGCGTTACAGCCGCCATATTTTGCTGCCAGAAATTGGTTATGAAGGGCAAGATAAACTCACT
>JAKPIR010000284.1 GCA_029549705.1 Pseudomonadota bacterium
GATGCCGGCAAACGGCTCGTCCAATAAAATAAAATCGGGGTCAGTTGCCAAACAGCGGGCAATTTCAACACGGCGGCGCTCGCCACCAGATAAACTCACCGCGGCACTGTTTCGAATATGGGTGATGTGCAACTCTTCAAGTAAGGACTCTAACCTTGCATCCATTTCTTCTTCGGAAATTTCTTGCAGCTGTAAAACCGCGAGAATGTTTTCAGAAACAGTGAGCTTGCGAAAAATAGAAGCCTCCTGAGGCAAATAAGATAAGCCCATTCTGGCGCGCATGTGAATGGGCATATGGCTCAAATCTTTGCCATCCAGCGTGATTTTTCCATCATCTAAACTCACTAGGCCTACAATCATATAAAAACTGGTTGTTTTGCCAGCACCATTAGGCCCTAACAATCCGACCACTTCACCACTTTTAATGTGCAAAGAAATATCTTGCACCACCGTGCGCGATTTATAAGACTTACGTAGGTTTTCAACGATGAGTTCGCTCATATGCGTTAGTTATTATTCTTCATTAATAATAAAAATGGGTTAGCTGATTAAGGCGTGTCTTGTGTTTTTGGCTGTTCAGAGGCGGTGCTTGCTGCCTTTTTATTTTTTGGCTGAATAATGGCGCGCACTCGGCCGCTGGTGGTTGTGCCATCCGCAGATTTGGCCCCGCCAATCACTTCTGCATATTCCGCATTGGCATCGTAGCTAATGTATTCACCATGCACAATGTCTTCCCCACGCTTGACCCACGCTTTGGTGTAGAGCTGCACTTTATCCATGCGGCCGTCATATTCAATACGTTGCGCGCTGCCTTCCATGTACTCATTTTTACCCTCGCGCTTTTGTTTGAAAGTCGTTGGGTTGCCAGTGGAAGTGCTATGCTGAAAACCGGCGCTATCCTCACGCACAATAAGTTTATCGGCACGAATAATTAATGTGCCTTGCGTTAAAATCACATTGCCAGAATATGTACTTATCTGTTTTGCATCGTCCACTTTTACGCTGTCGGCTTCTAAGTTAATGGGTTTATCGCGGTCGGCAGCTTCAGCCAACACATTGGTAGAAACACCAATCATCATGATGAAACTCACCAGCGCCAGAATGCCTAAAATGGGATGTGTATTTTTGACTGGTTTGTTCATAATTTCTCCGAAGCACGTTTTGCCTTAGCGTTAGTTTTTGATTGGTTTGATTTTGTTGGCGATAGTTTAGTTGCACTGGTACTTTTAGTCGATGCTTTCTTAGCTTGAGACTTTACAGATGTTGGTTTTACCGCACTCGATGTTTTGGCATTACTCTTAACATTGTTTGTTTTGCTGATTGCAGTTTTTTTGCTATTTTTTGTATCCAATTTACTTTTCAAAGCCGCGGGTTGTTTGTTTACTGTTTTCTTGGCGTCATTGTTTTTGGTACTCGATTTCAATGCTACAGATTTTGTGGTCGTTTTTTGTTCGCCAGCCGATTGTTTGTCAGCTGTTTTACGCAATGCAGGTTTAGCGGTGTTTTCTGCAATCGGCGGTTGAATTTTGTTTTTTGATGCACTTTTTTTAACGTTTGATTTTTTCAATGGCGGTCTTTCATAGTGCGCTTTTACCTTATGCAATAACGTGACCGTGTTTTTATCTTTTTCATAAATCATCCCTGTGGCGTGTATAACGGTTTTAGGCGCCTGACGAATAATGACGGGCCTGTCAGTGCGCACTAAATCAATATTTGGCAAAATTTCCAGATAATCTGTCTCTACCGTCATTTCACCTTTTTCAGCAAATGCTTCGCGGGTTACTTTAACTTGGTCGTATAACTTTACTTCTTCGCCATTGCTGGAAACGTCACCGCGCTGCCCTTCAACGCGGGTATACGGTTTACCGATTGTATATTGCGTGTAACGCGGCTGCTTTAATTCAGTCGCATCATTATCAGGAAAATGCTTCATCTCAACCGCAGCTAAGGTATAGCGCAACTTTCCGTTAATATCGGTTTGCGTGGTGACAAAATTGCTGACAATATAATCAGGGTCATGTCGGCTTGAGCCATCCAGTTTTGGTGTAGGAGGTTGCACAATCAGGTTAATCCAAGCGGCTAATATTGCCAAAATCGCCAATAACGTGATTGGGAAAACGATCGCTGAACGTGCTTTGGTAATCATTCACACACTTAACAGTTAGTTTGCCACGCTGGCTTGTTTTAAAAATGGCGCCATTTGTGCATCAAATGTACCTTGTGATTGCATAATGAGCTCACATACTTCACGTACCGCGCCGTGGCCACCAGATTTTAGCGTGATGTAATGTGCATGATCTAACACAAGTTGTGGTGAAGCAGGCACCGCGATTGCACAGCCACATTGCAACATCGGCGGCAAATCAACCACATCATCACCCATAAACGCACATTGCGCTGGTGTTAAACCAGAAATTTTAACCAAATCTTGAAAGGCAGCGAGCTTATCTTCAGCACCTTGGTAAAAATGGGCAACCCCTGTGCTTTCAGCCCTTTTCTTTACAACATTGGATGTGCGCCCAGTGATTATAGCGAGCGCTACGCCTGAAGCTTTAAGCAACTTCATGCCCAAGCCATCATGCGAATGAAAGGTTTTATACTCCTGTCCATCATCGCCGATGGTGAGACCGCCATCCGTCATCACGCCATCCACATCAAGGACTAACAATTTGATATTTTTTAAACGACGCATGACTTCATCGCTAATGCGTGTATTCAGTGTTTGCATTTACACTACCTTTGCCAATAATAGATCGTGCATATTTAAAGCGCCCACTAATTTGCCTGCATCGTCAATAACTAACAGCGCGTTGATTTTACGTTCCTCCATGATTTCAACGGCTTCAATAGCCAATTGATTTTGATGTATGGTGGTGGGGTTGCGGTGCATCACCTCTTTAATGCCAGCAGTGGTGACATTGACGTTTTTTTCAAAAGCGCGTCTTAAGTCACCGTCTGTGAAAATGCCGATGGGTTGATCGTCTGCATCCACAATGGCGGTTAGCCCCAAACCTTTGCCGGACATTTCAAGTAACCCCTGCCTGAGCGAGGCATCCATTGAAACGGCGGGGATTTGTGCATCTTTGCGCATTAAGTCGCTCACGTGGATAAGCAGGCGCCGCCCCAAACTACCGCCTGGGTGCGAACGTGCGAAATCTTCAGCGGTAAAGTCACGCTGATCCAGCACACATAGCGCTAAGGCATCGCCCAATGCCAAGGCGACTGTACTGCTGGAGGTTGGCGCAAGTCCTAATGGACAGGCTTCTTTGCTCACGCTGGCACTTAGATGAATATCCGCAGCCTGTGCTAAAGATGAGGCGTCATTCCCAGTAATGGCAATAATGCTCGCCCCAAGCCGTTTGAGCGGGGTAATGATGGCGAGCAGCTCGTCGCTTTCACCTGAGTTTGAAAGTGCGATGACTATATCTCCGGCGGTAATCATGCCAAGATCGCCATGGCTGGCCTCCGCGGGGTGCATAAAAAATGCCGGCGTGCCCGTACTTGCCAATGTGGAGGCAATTTTTCCGCCAATATGCCCCGATTTTCCCATGCCACTGACCACCACGCGGCCCTTGCACTGCAAAATAAGCGCTACCGCGTCTGAAAAATGTTGGTCGAGTCTATTCGCCAATGCATTTATTTCACTGGCTTCAAGTAGCAACACTTCACGCGCCAACGATAAGGTCGGCTGCTTGGCTGTTACTTGTGTTTGCGTCTTGTGAAGTGAAGGCATTGCTAAAAATGATTTCTTAAAATGGACATAACTGAACGTTAGTATAAAAGGGAAAGCGCGAGATATAAAGCCTTAAACCGCGTAAAAAGTGCTAAATAGAGTAAAATTATCCAAAAATACGGAAATTAGGCACAAATTTTGCTAACGACATTTTTTTGCTGTGCTTCGCTTCCAGTTATGAAACAATAGCGTTCATTACAATACCCGCGCCAAAGATAGATTAAAAGACAACCCATGTTTGACACCTTACCCCAAATTTTATTGCTATTAGTGAGCGCGGTGCTAGCAGTGGCGTTGTTTCGCAAATTTCGCCTGCCTGCCATGCTGGCTTATTTCTTTGTGGGCGCCATGTTGGGGCCGCATACCTTTGGCCTACTGCCTGATACTGAAGCAACACACGAGCTTGCGGAGTTTGGCATTGTATTTTTAATGTTTAGCATTGGACTTGAATTTAGCCTGCCGCAACTTTATGCCATGCGCAAAAAAGTGCTGGGCTTAGGTGGCGCGCAAGTGGTTTTGACCTTGGCGATTGTTATGGGTATAGCAAAATTAGCAGGTTTGGATTGGTCGGCCGCTTTTGTGGTAGGTGCAGCATTGGCTATGTCTTCTACGGCCATTGTGTCAAAAATACTCGCTGAACGGGTTGATTTGAATTCGCGCCATGGCCGCTTAAGTATCGGTGTGCTGCTTTTTCAAGACTTAGCCGTAGTGCCCGTGTTGGTGCTGATTCCGGCATTGGGTGCTGAAGGCGCCAAGCTTTTAGATGTGCTTGGTATGGCGATGCTCAAAGCTACCGCCATGTTGTTGTTTCTATTTACGGTTGGCAAGTGGTTAATCAACCCGTGGTTTAATTTGGTTGCCAGCCAGCGTTCACGCGAATTATTTGTCATGAACGTGCTGATGGTGACGTTACTCTTGGCTTATGTCACTAAGTTGGCGGGGCTTTCATATGCACTCGGGGCTTTTATTGCCGGGATGCTGATTTCTGAAACCAAGTTTCGTTATCAGGTTGAGTCTGATATATCGCCGTTCAGAGATATTCTACTCGGGCTTTTTTTCATTAGTATTGGCATGCTGCTGAATATGGCGCAAATACTTCAGCACATTGGTTTGGTCTTGCTGGTGCTCGTGGCGTTTATGCTGCTCAAAGCGTTTATCGTGATGTTGGTGGTGCGGTTTGTAAAATAGGAAATTGGTGTCGCGATTCGTACCGGCATCATTTTGGCGCAGGCGGGTGAATTTGGCTTTGTGATTTTAGCCTTAGGTGT
>JAKPIR010000303.1 GCA_029549705.1 Pseudomonadota bacterium
ATGATTTCATCCATTGCAGCCTTTACATTAGGTATTTCACAATTGTTATTTGTTTATAACATTATCAGTTGTGTCAAAGGTGGCAAAAAGGCGACAGACCAAGTGTGGGAGGGTGCAAAAGGCTTAGAGTGGACATTGCCTTCACCGCCGCCTTACCATAGCTTTGCCGAGCAGCCGGTCGTTAAATAATATTAGGGCTGGGCTTAAAGGTTTAAGCCCAGCGCCAATTGGTTTGGTATTGAAATTTAGAGACGAGATTAGGCAGTTAACATAAATGGATAATCAAAATAAAAGTACAAAGCTCAGCAACAAAAAAATTGCCTTAATTTTAGGAGGCGTTGCGTTGCTCTGGTATTTGATGGCAATGTATTCCATATGGCAGCAATAGAAGAAGCAAAAGAACTATCGGTAAAAGAACAGCTTGATGTAAAAAATAAAAAGTTAGTTCGTAAGTTACTCTGGTTGGTTGTTGGTTCACTGCTATTTGCTTATGCCCTAGTACCTTTGTATGACGTTTTATGTTCGTTAACAGGCCTGAACGGTAAAACGCAGGATACGGCTACCGAAATAAATAAGGCTAAAGTAGATAACACTAGGTGGGTAAACGTGCAATTTACTTCGAGCGTGATGCCGGGATTGGGCTGGAATTTTTACCCAAAACAACCCAGCATTAAGTTGCACCCAGGCCAGATTGAAACGGTTATTTTTATTGCAAAAAACACCACAAATCAAGTGGTGGCAGGGCAGGCGGTACCCAGTGTTACACCAGGGATTGCCTCAGCGAATTTAAAGAAAATTGAATGTTTTTGCTTTGTCAGGCAGTCGCTTAATCCAGGTGAAGAAAAAGAGATGCCATTAAGATTTTTTGTAAGTCCAGAACTGCCGGCCGATGTATCTGAGATGACTTTGTCATACTCATTTTTCCCTGCAGTGAGTAATAGTAAGTAGTGCTAAGTAGTAGCAGTCCGTAGTTTCAGGTGAGGGAGTGACAGATTTTTGTCACTGTGAATTTAAAATATTTATAAAAATGCACAGGAGTTATTGCATGGCGACACATTCTAACAATCATTATTATGTTCCTCACGGAAGCTACTATCCAGCCATCATATCAGTAGGGCTGCTGTCATTGGCCTCTGGTTTTATTTTTAGCGTGGCTTCGGATAAAAGCTTAGCCTACCTGCATGCACCGGGTAAATGGATGATGATTTTTGGTGCATTGCTCATATTGGCAATGACTTTTAAATGGATGGGCTCAGTTATTTCAGAGAGCGTAACAGGAAAATTCAAATCCTGGGAAGACAAATCTTTTCGTATCGGAATGATTGTCTTTATTTGCTCAGAAATTGCTTTTTTTGCGGCCTTTTTTGGTGCGTTGTTTTATATGCGTGTGATTTCGGTACCTGATTTGGCTGGTTATGATGCTGACATTACACCCTATAAAGACTTTTTAAGTACATGGCCTTCACTTGGCCCTGGCGGCACTGTTTTAGGCACAGAATATGTACCGCCTGCCCATTTTGAACCGATGGCTGCATGGGGTTTGCCAGCCATTAATACTGCATTGTTATTATCTTCAGGCGCTACCATTACTTGGGCGCATTGGGGTTTAATTAAGAATAACCGTAAACAACTCGTGGTTGGCATGGCATTAACCGTAGCTTTGGGTATTTTGTTCTTGGGTCTGCAAGCCATGGAATACCATGAGGCCTATACTGAAATGGGTTTGACATTAGGCTCTGGTGCTTATGGCGCAAGCTTTTTTATGCTGACTGGCTTTCATGGTTTTCATGTGATGCTGGGTACAATCATGCTGATTGTAATTTTGCTACGTTGTATGAGAGGTCACTTTACGCCTGAGCATCATTTTGGCTTTGAGGGTGTGGCTTGGTATTGGCACTTTGTGGACGTGGTATGGTTAGGCCTATTTATCTTTGTGTATTGGTTATAAGGTAATTCAATAAAAAGGGCGATGCTAGGCATCGCCCTTTTTATTTAGAGACTATATTTATAAGCGGTGGCCAATTAGCCCGAACTTGCCCGCAATCAACAACAAAATAAATAAGAGAATAGATAGGCCGATGCGTACTGTGAGCGCCTTGACTGTTCTATCGCCACCTGTTTTGTCTTTTGACAAGAAAAATAATGCAGAAAATAGGCTTCCCACAATAACTACTAGCGTAAGTACGACAATGACCTTGATAAGCATGAGTTTTTCCAATCGAAAATGTGTACGACCATTATGAGACGCATATGAAACAATTGCAATTTAGAATGCATGATTTTGTTTTCAAACCGTCATTGGTGGGTTCGCTATTGACTATTGTTTGTATTCCTTTGTTCATTCATTTTGGTCTGTGGCAATTCCACAAGGCGCAAAGTAAACAACGTATTCATCATGCATTTAACCAAGCGCAGACAGATCAGGCGCTGCAGTTTCCTACAATACAATCAAATCCGTCCCTCAATGTTGAGGAATGGAAGTACAAGAAGGTGGTTGTCACCGGCGAGTATGATACAAAGTACCAGTTTTTGCTGGACAATCAAATGGAAGGCAATCGAGCTGGCTTTCATGTGATAACACCGCTTAAAATTGATGGGACCAGTGAATATGTACTGGTGAATAGGGGTTGGATAGTTGCAAACAATACACATGCTGATATTCCCGCCGTTGATACGCCTTCGGGGCCACTAACGATCGAAGGGCAAGTGTGGGTGCCGAGTAAGAAAATATTTACCCTCGAAAACAAGTCACAGCATGAAGGCAACACGTTAAAATCTGAGTCTTGGCAGCCCGTTTGGCAAAATATGAATATGGCACAATACAAACAGGCTGTGCCGTACCAGATTTCTGATTTAGTCATCAAGCTAGACCAGAAAAGTCAGGCCGGTGGTTTTATACGAAACTGGCAGGTGCCAGCAGAGCGCATTACCACCAACCTGGGCTATGCATATCAATGGTTTGGCTTTGCGCTGGCAACATTACTCATCTATCTATACATGAGTATTAGCCGAGTAAGGCCAGAAAGCAGGCTGTGAAGTAAAATTTTTATCAGATCATCGCTTAAATGGGCTGATATTGAACCTTGTATAATTTTTTTAGTAATTTGGGTAGTCCATGCAAATAGAAGAACAATTCTCTCCGCAACAGCAGCGCAAAGGCCGGGTTGTGTTGATCCTCATGCTGATATTTTTTGTCGTCCCTTTACTTGTCGTCTTTTTGATGTACAAGTATAACTGGATGCCAAGTGGTGCCAGTGTGGGTGAATTAGTGAAGCCCGCAAGGTTGATGGCTGATGTGGGACAACTTAAAAATGAGGCAGGGGCAAATCTGCCCAACACATTTTGGAAAGAGCGCTGGAGTATTGTTTATGTCAGTGCGGATTGCCAAAAAACCTGTTTAGATAAATTACATGATATGCGCCAATTGCATGTCTCTCTATATAAAGACATGCCGCGTGCGCAGCGGGTATTGATTACCACCATGCAAGACACAACTGCGATTAAACGTGATTATCCTGATTTAATTGTGATTAACCAGCCATCGAATGAAATTTCAAATTTAATGAGTGCGTTTGCGGTGAATGATGAAGCTGTTGCATCAGCGAATCGATTGTACCTAGTAGACCCGCTTGGTCACTTGATGATGAGTTATCAGCCGGAATTACCGCTTGCAGCGGTTAGAAAAGATGTCACCCGCTTACTCAGGTTTTCTTGGGCAGGTTGATATGCAAAAAAGTCAAAAGTATTTTAAACAATGCGTATTGATAGCCACGATATTAGCGCTATGTGTCGTGGTGCTGGGTGCTTACGTGCGGTTAACAGATGCGGGCTTGGGTTGCCCGGATTGGCCAGGCTGCTATGGCACCTTGACTGTGCCTGAAAGTGAGGCCGCCATTGTTGCCGCGCAAAATGCTTATCCGCATAGTACGGTGGAGGTGGGTAAAGCCTGGCGTGAAATGGCGCATCGCTACTTAGCCGGAACATTAGGCTTGCTGGTATTGGCAATTTTTGTATTGGGTTGGCGCGCAAAAAATACACTTCGATGTTCCCCTTGGATACCTACATTTTTATTGGGTCTTATTGCATTTCAAGCCATGCTTGGGATGTGGACAGTCACGATGTTACTAAAGCCCGCAATTGTGAGTGCGCATTTGCTCGGCGGCATGTCAACGCTCGCAATTTTGGTGTGGCTGGCGCACCGTCATTGGGGACAATATGATGCCAAGATTGTCCAGTCGCGAGGTTTAAGATTGGCGATACGCTTTTCTCTGGTACTTTTATTTATGCAGATTTTCTTGGGCGGTTGGACCAGCACTAATTACGCCGCACTTGCCTGTACTGATTTTCCAACCTGCCATGGTCTTTGGGTTCCTGACATGGATTTTAAAGAGGCTTTTCATATGGTGCGGGAATTAGGACAAAGTGCTGATGGCGGCGCCTTAACGCTTGCCGCAACCACTGCGATTCAGTGGACGCATCGGATGGGGGCGTTGATTGTACTGATTTATATGGGAACGCTGGGCTGGCTGCTGTTAAAAAACAGACAGCTCATACGCCTAGGGCTAGCATTATTGCTGGTGTTGGTTACCCAAATCGGATTAGGCATTGCCAATTTAATTTTACATTTACCATTGGTATTGGCGGTTTTACATAATTTTACCGCAGGCTTGCTGGTGGTGATTGTAGTCATTTTAAATTCAAAAATCACCAGCGCGTATCATCGCGGTTTTAATTAATCTACCATGCACAGCACTAAAGTTGAAATACAGGCAAACAAGAGAGAACAGCATATGCGTAACCAAGTCATCACATTACAAAGCATAGGACTAAGCTTTAAAAGCTTTTTTTCGCTGTGTAAGCCGCGTGTCACGTCGCTGATAGTATTTACCGCGATTATTGGCATGTACATGGCCAAGCCTGCCGCAGCCTGGATGCCATGGCAGTTATTGTTGGCAACAACGATAGGCATTGCGTTTGCATCAGGCGCAGCGGCAGCTTTTAATTGCCTGATTGAGCATAAAATTGACGCCATTATGGCGCGCACACGGGCGCGGGCTTTGCCAACAGGCCAAGTTTCATCCGTACAAACCATGACATTTGCCACTATCCTGGGCGGCGCAGGCTTGGCGATTCTGTATTTTTTCGTCAATCCGCTCACCATGTGGCTGACTTTTGCGACCTTTGTCGGCTATGCCGTCATTTATACGGTATTTCTAAAACCCGCCACACCAATGAATATTGTGATTGGCGGCGCTTCCGGTGCGATGCCGCCAATACTGGGCTGGGCAGCAGTGACTAACACGGTGTCCCCCGAGTCACTCATTATGTTTTTAATTATTTTTGCCTGGACGCCGCCGCATTTTTGGGCGCTGGCCTTGTATCGACGTGAAGAGTACGCCAAAGTGGGCATGCCGATGTTGCCTGTAACGCATGGTGAGGCCTTCACGCTGTTACATATTTTGCTGTACACCGTGATTTTAGTGGTGGTTTCACTCATGCCCTACGGGTTGGGCATGAGTGGTTTAATTTATTTAATTTCGACGATCATTCTGGACGCCATTTTTATGGCTTACGTGATTGGCCTATACCGAAAATATTCAGATGACTTAGCAAAGCGCACCTTCAGGTATTCCATTATTTATTTAACGCTGCTATTTGCAGCGCTGTTGGTTGACCATTACTGGCTCATTTAGAATTTCGGCCAGGAATAAGCGCTATGCTTTGATCGTGAATTGAACGTGTTATTCTAGCTAAGATTCACCCCAACCTTTTTAGATGCTCTGGAAGCCCTATAGATAAAGGCATCTAGAGCATTATTTTTTTCTCGGCACAGTTTCACGCTTGTTTAAAATACAAAACCAGTTGCTTGCGTAACCAAAAAGCCACCATTAAGGCCAGCACGCAGCCTGTTGCATCTGCTGCCCAATCATCTAAGCCGGCATGACGGCCGGGCACAAAAAGCTGATGAATCTCGTCTGCACCTCCCAGTGCCATCACCATAATGCCCAGCAGTGCCAGCGGCAATCTGATAAAAGCAATTGCGCCAAGCAGGGTGAGGGTCGCAAAAAAGCTGAAATGCGCGACTTTATCCCACGGTGG
>JAKPIR010000314.1 GCA_029549705.1 Pseudomonadota bacterium
GACCAGCCAAAAGTGAGTCTCAGCCAGATTGCGCTTGGGCTGAGCAATGTTGCGGGCGCATTTGAGAATGTTGGAGAAGTCGTACTCACCAATGCCAAACTTTCTGCGCCAACGCTTAACTTTTCAATGCAAAATTCACCGCAGTTATCTTTGCAAGAAATGGACTTAACGTTAAACGAATTGCGTTTAAATCACGGGCAGCAAACGGTCGTACAGTTCGCAAATACGCACATTACCTTGCCTAACTTAGCGTTTGTTCAGCATAAAGATGCGCCACAACTGCAATTTGAGCATCTCAATGTGAATGTATCCAACATTCAACTGGAGCATGCTAAAGATACGCTGTTAGCTTTGCCTCAAGTGGATATCAATAATATCAGTCTGGATTTAGAAAAACGGCAGGTGACTATTGCAGAAATCATATTGGCTAAAGGGATTGTTCAAGCGTCAAGAAATCAAGCTGGCATGCTCAATTGGCAAAGTGCATTTGAGTTTAAAGACGACCCTGTTGAAGCCAATAGTGAAGCTAAAACCGTAGCGACAGAAACTCCCTTAGTAAGCATAAACGAGCGGCCATTTGCGGTTGATATTGCCGCAGTGAATTTACAACATTGGAAGTTGGCGTTAAAAGACCAAAGTTTTATGCAAGCTTTGCAGGTGAATGTGGCAGATGTTGGGGTGGACTTTACGATACATAACCCTGATGGGCTTTGGCAGATCAATCAGCTTCAAACGACATTGAACAATATTACCGTAAAGTCTGGAGCATCGCCTAAATCAGTCGCAAGCCTAGATAAGATGGACCTTAGCCAAGGTGAAATTTTGCTGGATAAGCAACAAGTGAATGTTGCAGCTTTGGTGCTTTCAGGGTTAAAAACGGAAATTATCAAACCAGCCAACGCACCGCTTAATTGGCAAACCATGCTGCACACAACAACAAGTTCTGCGCAAAAGACTGCGCCCGTTAAGAGTAACGCAGCACAACAACAAGATTGGGGGCTAAATTTAAAAAGATTGGCACTTGAAAATAGCCAGTTGCATATTCAAGATAACAGCCACACCACGCCAGTGGTGCTAGACGTGGATAAATTAGCATTTGAAGCACGTGATGCCACGCTGGATTTATCTCGTCCACTGCCAGTCAAAGCTGGCTTTAACGTTAAGCAGGGCGGTCGCTTTGAGACGTTCGGTAAGATAACCCCCGTGCCGCTAAAGGCAAATTTAGACCTCAAGCTGGCAGCGCTTTCGCTCAAACCTTTTTCACCTTATCTGAATCAATTTACCTTGCTCAAGCTTAACGATGGCGCGGCAAACGTTGCGGGTAAGCTCACGATGAAAGATGAAAAAACGTTTGCGCTAAATTATAACGGCGGCTTTAGTATTGATAAATTGGCCTTACTTGAAGAAGCCAGCGATGCGCCGTTTTTAGCTTGGGACCAATTGGCCAGCGACAGTCTGGACTTTTCAATGTCGCCCAACCGCGTGCATATGGCCGCATTAACCATTGTTAAACCTGCAGGCAAGTTTATCATCCACGAAGATAAAAGCATGAATGTCACGCGCATTATGCGCGGTCAGGCAGCGGCAACCGCAGGCGCGCCAGCAACACAAAATTCAGCATCACAAGATAAAACAACAGTCGACGCGCAAGAAGTCGTTGCAAGCAAGAATGCAATCGCTAGCCCTACGCAGATGATTGGTGCTGCTGTAGCGCCGAAAATAGAAGATGAAGCGCCAGCACCTGTGAATTTGCCAGTGGCCGTTGAAGATGCCACGCCAGAAGCTTTTCCTGTGAGCATTGAAACCGTTCGCATTGATAATGCGGCTTTGGAGTTTGCTGATCTTTCCCTCAAGCCGCAATTTGGCACGCAAATTCACTCGCTCACGGGTGTGATTAATGGCGTATCAACCAATGCCAGCGCAGTTGCGCAAGTGGAACTAGATGGTAAAGTGGACGATTACGGCGCAGCGCGCATTCGCGGTTCGTTACAGCCATTTAAAGCCACCAATTTCACCGACCTAAAATTAGCTTTTACTAACTTGGAAATGAATCGTCTCACGCCTTATTCAGGTAAATTTGCCGGTAGGCGTATTGATTCAGGCAAACTGTCGGTTGATTTAGAATACAAAATCAAACAGCGGCAATTATCGGGCGAAAACAAATTTGTCATCAACAAACTTAAACTGGGTGAAAAGGTGGATAGTGCCGAGGCTGCCAATTTACCGCTCGACTTAGCAATTGCGATACTGGAAGACAGTGACGGCGTGATAGACCTCGACTTGCCCATCACAGGTAGCTTGGATGACCCCAAATTCAGCTATGGCAGCATTGTCTGGAAAGCCATTCGTAACGTGTTGGGTAAAATTGTGACTGCACCGTTTCGTGCGCTAGGCAAGTTATTTGGCAGTGGTGCAGATAAACTGGAAGCCATTTCATTTGAAGCCGGCAAGGCAACCATCAGCCCACCAGAGCTTGAAAAACTCAAAGCGGTGAGTGACGCTTTTGCTAAACGCCCCGGCCTCGCGCTAGGTATTGTGCCGAGCTACGATGTGGCTCTAGACACGCGCGCCATGCAAGAAACCACACTTCGTCGCCAAGTGGCAGAAGAAATGGGACTCAAACTTGCGGAAGGGCAAGAAGCAGGCCCGATTGATTTAACCAATCCTAAAGTGCAGAAAGCAATTGATGCGCTACACGACACGCTGACGAAAAAAGGCTTGCTCAAAAAACTGGCTTCAAAATTTGAAAAGCCGAAAGCGGGGCATTTTGAAGATGCACAAGAAAAACTCACGGTGAGCATCGAGGTGAAAGAGGCTGATTTGCAAGCACTGGCAAAAGCACGCGGTGAGGCGATACAAAAAACGCTGGTAAACGCGGGTGTTGCGGCTGAACGTGTACGAATCCAAAAAACCGAAGCCATTAAGGCTGATAGTAAAACGAAAGCCATTCACACCAAGCTAACGCTAGAGGTTAAAAGTGCCCAAAAATCTGCTGAGACAGTCAATACATCAACCGCGACTGAAACAAAATAGCGCACAATTTTTATGTGTGAAAAACGGATTTTTGCAGTTGATTTTCTGCCGAGGATTTTTTTCGCCTCTGTGAGCCTTTGTTTATAAGGCTTCCAGGGCATCAAAAAAGGTTACGTGCTAAATCCCTCAAAAATACCACACTTTTTTAACGCAGATTTAATGCGGAATTCTGGATACTTTTTAAAAGTCACCCCAAAGCGTTTGCATGCTGGCAATGGCGGTGAGGGCTGCGGTTTCTGTGCGCAAAATACGCGGGCCGAGCACAATTGACTGAAAACCCTGTGCAAGCGCGGTGTCAATTTCGTGCTGGCTTAGTCCACCTTCGGCACCAATCAGTAATTGAATTTCTTGCAATGGTTTAGGGATACTTTTGAGCGGTGTGGCACCAGTCGGGTTAAGCAAAATGCGCGTTTGGTTGGATTGCGGATGCGCACCAAGCCACTGCGGCAGTGTCATCGGCGTGTGGACTTGCGGCACCACCGCGCGGCCAGATTGCTCGCAGGCAGACGCCACAATGTTTTGCCAGTGGGCTACACGTTTTTGTGCGCGGTCGGCACTGAGTTTTACCACGCTACGTTCTGTAGCAATGGGCTGTATGTGAGTTACGCCTAACTCAACGGCTTTCTGGATGGTGAAGTCCATGCGGTCGCCGCTTGAGATGCCTTGCAAAAGCATGATGCGCAGCGCTGATTCATTTTCAATTTTCCGTTGTGCAATCACTTTGGCAACGGCGGTATTTTTGTTGACCGAGACCAGCGTGCATTCGTAATCAAAGCCATCACCATTAAAAATAATAACTAAATCACCAACATTTAATCTTAGTGCGCGGGTTGCATGTGCGGTCGCGCTTTCTGAAAGCGTGACCAAGGCGCCCAAAGTGAGTGCGTGGTCGGTAAAAAAGCGTAAATTCGCCATGAAGTGTTCCACTTAACAAAGGGTTAAAAAGTGATAATATAAACGCTAGTATCAGCTCATCAATAATTATAACGAAATCGAGGAGAATAACATGGTAGCGCTAAATCCACCTGTCTGTAATTTCGGTCAACGCGCCGCGGATTTTAACTTGTTGGGTGTTGATGGCAAACGTCATACGCTGGCTGAAAGTGTAGGCAAAAACGGTTTGCTGGTGATGTTTATCTGCAATCATTGTCCTTACGTGAAGGCCATTAAAACGCGCTTGGTGGCTGATTGTGCCGAATTAAAAAAATTAGGCATTAACAGCGTGGCGATTCAAAGCAATGACACTGAAAATTATCCAGAAGATTCTTTTGAGCGCATGCGGGAAGAATCTAACCTCTACAATTTTTCGTTTCCCTACTTGTATGATGATACGCAAGAAGTCGCTAAGGCCTATGGTGCGGTGTGTACACCAGACTTTTTTGGCTTTAATGCTAATTTAGAGTTGCAATACCGCGGCAGGTTTGATGCCGCGGGGCGTCGTGTGGCTGATCAAAATAATCAGCGAGATTTGTTTAATGCCATGAAGTTAATTGCCGAAACCGGTGAGGGCCCAAGAGAGCAAATTCCTAGCATTGGCTGTAGTATTAAATGGTTTGCAGAAGAGTCCATTTAAGCTGACTTTCTATCCTCTAATTTTCGAAAACCAACGATGAACGCTGATAACCCTCAATCTATCGAAAAGCTCAACTGGGGCATTCTCGGTGCCGCGCGCGTGAACGAGCGCCTGCTGCCGGCCATTATTGAGGCGCCAAATGCACGTCTGGTAGCCGTCGCCAGCCGTCGGGCAGGTGCGGCACTCGCCACACTGCAAAAATATGCGCCGCATCATCAGCGTGATGTGCAGTGTTATGACGACTTGGAAAGCTTGATTCAAGATGATGAAATTCAGGCGATTTATTGCCCGTTAGCCAATGAAGAACACGCAGAATGGGCGATTAAAGCGATTAAAGCGGGCAAGCATGTGCTGATTGAAAAGCCGATGGCCATCCGTTCGCAAGCGGTTAATGCAATTTATGCGGCGGCCAATCAGTATCATGTCAAAGTGATGGAAGGCTTTATGTATCGCTTTCATCCGCAGCACCAGCAGGTGCAAGATATTGTCGCATCTGGCTTGATTGGCGATGTGCTGTCGGTGCGGGCAAGTTATTCATTTCTGATGAAAGAAGCGCGCATGTATCGCATCAATCGCAGCATGGCCAACGGTGGCGGTGCGATGTGGGACATCGGGCCTTACGCGATTCATTCTTTGAGATGGTGCTTTGCGCAGCAAGGCGTACCTGCCGATCCGGTCTCGGTCATCGCGCATGCCAAATTAAATGCGCATGGCGCAGATATTGTTACTAGCGGCGTGTTAGATTTTGGCTCAGATGCAGAAGGCCGCGCGCGTTTTGGCCATTTTGATATTAGTTTTGAGCGGTCACGCAAATCTGAATACGAGATTATTGGTACAAAAGGCTGGGTTAAATGTCACGCGGTTTGGGTGTTTCAAAACGATGTGCCTGTGATTAGCTGGGCGCTGGAAGATGGCCGGTACTCAGAAGAGCGCTTTGCACCCGTCAACCACTTCACTTTAGAAATCGAGCATTTCAGTGATTGTGTACTCAACGATAAGCCGCCACGCCTGAATTTTGCCGACGCTAGAGGAAATTGCAAAACCATTGAAGCTGTTTTGGAAGCGATTACAAGCGGCCATCAAGTACAGATTGCCAAATAAAAGAGGGCTTTTTGTTCCCTGCATGAAAATACAGAAAATCACCGCATAAAACCTACGAGAAAAAAATACTGCTCTGCGAGCCTTATAAATAAAGGCTCGCAGAGCATCGAAAAAGGTTGCAGGTAGAAATCACCTAAAATTTGAGAGTTTAAGATGAATACATAGAAGTGAATTTGGATGGTCGGCGCCAGAGAATTCCAGCGTCCGAATTCGCTTCAGCATCACTTTTAGTTCAATGGCAGCGTAAATTTTTGCACGTCAATAGCCACCTAAGCCCTTGCTGAAATAGGCTATTTAAGCAATAATTTAGTCTTTCATTAAAAGCGGTAATTTGACTGGCTTTTTAAAGAATTCAATCAAAGTTTTATTGCACTTCATAATAAGACTTCAAGTTAATCATTAGGGAGAAAACTATGGCAACACGTAAAGACCTAGCCAACGCGATTCGTGCGTTGTCGATGGATGCGGTACAAAAAGCTAACTCTGGTCACCCAGGCGCACCGATGGGCATGGCAGAAATCGCTGAAGAGCTTTGGAACCATCATTTAAGCCATAATCCAAAAAATCCAAACTGGTCAAACCGTGACCGCTTTGTGCTTTCTAATGGTCACGGCTCAATGTTAATCTATTCATTGCTACACCTCTCCGGTTATGCGTTGCCTATGGATGAACTCAAAACATTCCGTCAATTGCATTCAAAATGTGCGGGTCACCCAGAGTACGGCTATGCACCTGGCGTTGAAACCACCACAGGTCCTTTAGGTCAAGGGATTGCCAATGGCGTTGGTTTTGCCATGGCTGAAAAATTATTGGCTAACCAATTTAACAAGCCAGGTCATGAAATTGTTGACCACAGTACTTACGTGTTCTTGGGCGACGGCTGTATGATGGAAGGCGTTTCTCACGAGGCTTGTGCATTGGCTGGCACTTGGGGCTTGGGCAAATTGACAGCGTTCTGGGATGACAACGGTATTTCAATCGACGGCCACATTGAAGGCTGGTACACAGACGATACCGCGAAACGTTTCGAGTCATATGGCTGGCACGTTCAATCTGTAGATGGCCACGACGTTGCAGCAATTGGTGCTGCCATCGCTGCGGCTAAAAAAGTCACTGACAAACCATCATTAATCTGCTGTAAAACCGTGATTGGTATGGGTTCACCAAACAAATCGGGTTCACATGACTGCCACGGTTCTGCATTAGGTGAAGCTGAGGTAGCTGCAACACGTGCAAACATCGGTTGGCCACATGAGCCATTTGTGATTCCAGCAGATGTATACGCTGGTTGGGATGCAACGGCTAAAGGTGCTGCGGCTGAAGCAGCTTGGAATGATAAATTTGCTGCATACGCAAAAGCTTACCCAGCAGAAGCGGCTGAATACAAACGCCGTATGGCAGGTGATTTGCCAGCTAACTGGAAAGCAGAAACAGATAAAATCATCGCTGCAATCAATGAAAAAGCAGAAGGCAACGCAAGCCGTAAAGCTTCACAAAACGCAATTGCAGCCCTTGCACCATTATTGCCAGAATTCTTAGGTGGTTCTGCTGACTTAACTGGTTCTAACTTAACTTCATGCGGCAGCTTTACCCATGTGGATGCGAAAAAACCTGGTAACTACATCTCTTACGGTGTACGTGAATTCGGTATGGCAGCAATCATGAACGGTATGGCACTGCACGGTGGTTTACTACCATTCGGCGGCACGTTCCACATGTTCTCAGACTACATGAAGAGCGGTATGCGTATGTCTGCATTGATGCATCAACGTGTTGTTTATGTGTTAACGCATGACTCTATCGGTCAAGGTGAAGATGGTCCAACGCACCAACCAGTAGAAAACACTTCTGGCTTACGTTACATTCCTCGTATGGATGTATGGCGTCCAGCTGACGCAACTGAAACAACAGTGGCTTGGGTTGCTGCAGTTGAGCGTAAAGATGGTCCAACTAGCTTAGTGCTTTCACGTCAAAACTTGGCTGGTGTTAAGCACGATGCTAAAGACTTTGATTTAATCCGTAAGGGTGGTTATGTGTTCTCAGATTGTGCTGGTAAAGCTGATGTGATCATTATCGCTAACGGCTCTGAGTTAGACTTGGCAGTGAAAGCGGCTGCTGAATTGAGCGCAGCAGGTACGAAGGTACGCGTGGTTTCAATGCCATCGACAAACGTATTTGACCGCCAAGACAAGGCATACAAAGACAGCGTATTGACTGCAGGTGTTAAACGCGTGGCTGTTGAAGCTGCTCACCCAGACTTCTGGCGTAAATATGTTGGTTTAGAAGGCGCGGTTGTGGGTATCGACACCTTTGGTGAGTCAGCACCTGGTGGCGCGCTGATGAAACATTTCGGCTTCACCGTTGAAAATGTAGTGGCTACTGTTAAGTCGGTGCTTTAACAAGCTGACACGGCAACAAAGCTTTTTAGCTTGAGTTTGCTAGTTAATAAGGCACCTCATGGCGGGGTGCCTTATTTTTTAAGGCTAGCTAATTACAGGGCTAGTTAAGAATTTTTTATTATTTTAGGAATCACCATGGCAATCCGAGTGGCAATAAATGGGTATGGGCGTATTGGTCGTATGGTATTGCGTGCGCTATATGAATCTGGTCGTAAAGATATTGAAATCATTGCGATTAACAGTGCGGGATGTGACGCCGAGAGTAACGCGCACTTAACCCGCTATGATAGCGCGCATGGCCGTTTTCCATTTCCTGTAGGTGTGGATGGTGACGATATGATTATTGGCAGCCAAAAAATCAAAACGTATGCAACACGTAATCCTGCTGAACTACCTTGGCGTGATCTGGCCATAGATATTGTTTTAGAATGTACTGGTGCCTTTAATAGCAAGGCAAAATCGCAAGCGCATATCGATGCTGGGGCTAAAAAAGTATTGTTATCTGCGCCAGGTGATAAAGATATCGACGCAACTATCGTTTATGGCGTTAATCACGACACCATCAAAGCAAGCCACACCGTGGTTTCAAATGCTTCGTGCACCACGAATGGTCTGGCGCCAATGGTGAAACCTTTGCATGAAAAAATAGGTATTGTGAACGGGCTGATGAATACCATACACTCTTACACCAATGACCAAGTGCTGACGGATTCGCACCATGCAGACATGCGTCGTGCGCGCTCTGCCACCACCTCGCTCATTCCAACGAAAACAGGTGCCGCAGCAGCAGTTGGCCTAGTATTGCCTGATTTAAATGGAAAGCTGGACGGTTTCGCGATTCGCGTTCCGACGCTCAATGTATCGATTGTTGATTTAACTTTTACTGCTTCACGACCAACGACAAAAGAAGAAATTAACCACATCATGCATGAGGCTGCAGGTAGTGGTACATTAAAAGGTATTTTGTCCTACAACGAAGCGCCTTTAGTTTCAGTGGATTACAACCATACCAATTTTTCATCTAATTTTGATGCTACGCTCACAAAAGTAACCAAAGATGGCTTGCTCGTTAAAGTTTGTGCATGGTATGACAATGAATGGGGCTTTAGTAACCGCATGTTAGATAACGCTGTGGCAATGATGGCAGCAAAATAGAAAAGGAGTGATGTGATGTCAGTAATCAAAATGACCGATTTGGATTTAAGCGGACAGCGTGTGCTGATTCGCGCCGATTTAAATGTGCCAGTGGCCAATGGAAAGGTAACCTCTGATGCGCGCATCACCGCATCCATGGCAACCATTGAGCATGCTCTGAACGCTGGTGCAAAAGTCATGGTGACGTCCCATTTGGGTCGTCCGGAAGAGGGCGTTTATTCTGAAGAGAACTCTCTTAAACCTGTGGTTGATGTCATTTCAACCAAGCTTGGAAAACCAGTGCGTTTAATTAAAGACTGGCTTGAAGGTGGCTTTGATGTGGCGGCTGGAGAATTAGTCGTTCTGGAAAATTGCCGTTTTAATAAGGGCGAGAAAAAAAGTACCGATGAACTGTCACAAAAGTATGCCAAACTGTGTGATGTGTTTGTGATGGACGCTTTTGGTACGGCACATCGCGCAGAGGCTTCAACGCACGGGGTGGCTAAATTCGCACCTATTGCAGCAGCAGGTATTTTGCTGGTGAATGAATTAGATGCGCTCACAAAAGCACTGCTTAGCCCAGCGCGTCCATTGGTCGCGATTGTTGGTGGCAGCAAAGTTTCCACTAAGTTGACCGTGCTTGAAAGTTTGTCTGAAAAAGTCGACCAACTGGTAGTGGGTGGAGGTATTGCCAATACTTTCTTAAAAGCTACTGGCAATGAAGTGGGTAAATCTTTATGTGAAGATGATCTCGTCCCTGTGGCGCGCACTTTAATGGATAAAATGAGCCAAAGAGGTGCAGCCGTGCCTGTTGCGGTAGATGTGGTTTGTGGCAAAAAATTTGATGCAAATGAGCCAGCAATCAAGAAAGACGTGGCAGACGTGGCAACTGACGATATGATTTTTGATATTGGCGCGAAATCTGCTAGTCAAATAGCGGAAGTCATTAAAAATGCAGGTACTGTGGTTTGGAACGGGCCCGTAGGCGTGTTTGAATTTGACCAATTTGGCGAAGGCACTAAAACAGTAGCCAATGCGATTGCGAATACCAAAGCCTTTACTTTGGCCGGTGGCGGAGACACAATTGCAGCCATCCAAAAATATGGCATTGAGGATAAAGTAGATTACATTTCGACTGCTGGCGGTGCCTTTTTAGAATTCTTGGAAGGTAAAGTATTACCTGCAGTTGAAATTTTAGAGCAACGCGCTAAAAAATAATTGGCCCCTAATATTGAGCGCTTTGAAAATGGGGCTTATAGCCCCATTTTAATTTCATCGCTTACATCATGAATAGTGAAAGCGACATTTAGTATAGAAAATTAAGGAAAAATTTGACGTTACGTAAAACAAAAATTGTAGCTACCCTTGGGCCGTCATCTTCCAGTGAAGAAATGCTTGCACGCATGATAGCTGCTGGCGTGAATGTGGTGCGCCTGAATTTTTCACATGGCTCAGCCGAGGAGCATATCAGGCGTGCGGAGATTGTGCGGAATATCGCCGCAAAATTAGGGCGTCCTGTCGGTGTGCTGTGTGATTTGCAGGGCCCGAAGATTCGCATTGGTAAATTCGAGCTAGGTAAAATCACCTTAAAAATGGGCGATATTTTTATTCTGGATGCAGATTGCGAGTTAGGTAATCAAGATCATGTCGGGCTTGATTATAAAACATTACCGCAAGAGGTTGAAGAAGGCGTGGTGTTGCTATTGGATGATGGCCGTATTACGATGCAGGTGGATCGCGTAAAAGGCAACCAGATTCATTGTGTCGTTTTAAGTGGCGGTGTGCTGAGTAACAATAAGGGCATCAATCGTCAGGGCGGCGGTTTGTCAGCCGACGCCTTAACAAAAAAAGACCGTGAAGATATTAAAACCGCCGTCAAGTTAGAAGCGGATTATATTGCGATGTCATTTCCAAAAAATGCCCTCGATGTTGAGTTAGCCCGAACTTTGGTAAAAAAAGCAGGGGGGAATTCGAGCATTGTTGCCAAAATTGAACGGGCTGAGGCGATTGAAAATCTGGAGGCAATTATTGAAGCCTCTGATGCCATTATGGTTGCCCGTGGTGATTTAGGGGTAGAAGTGGGCGATGCTGCGGTGCCGGGGCTGCAAAAGCGCATGATACGTATGGCGCGGGCACAAAATAAATTAGTGATTACGGCCACACAAATGATGGAGTCAATGATTACTAGCCCGATTCCTACACGCGCGGAAGTTTCAGATGTTGCCAATGCAGTGCTGGATGGTACGGATGCAGTCATGCTTTCAGCAGAAACAGCCGCGGGGCAATACCCATTAGAAACGGTACAAGCTGTGCATCGTGTGGTGATGGAAGCCGAAAAAGAGTACATCAATCAATATCACGCACAAAAGTCAGACCAAGTATTTATGAAAACAGATGAAGCGGTGGCTGCTGCGGCAATCTACACTGCAAAACACTTGAAGGTAAAAGCCATCGCGGCACTGACGCAGTCGGGCAATGCTGCACAATGGCTATCGCGTGCCGATGCTGAAGTCCCCATTTACGCGTTGTCACCTGATAAATTTGCACGTAGAAAATTGACGCTGCACCGTGGTGTGTACCCATTCCCCATTGAGCAAGGTAGTAAAAAACGGGACGAAGTGCTTAACGAGATGGAGCAAGT
>JAKPIR010000317.1 GCA_029549705.1 Pseudomonadota bacterium
CTCTGAATTGAAAATACTTTGACCCATTGGGGTGAATAAGCACAAACAACCCCTTACCATCCCTAAGCGTATATTGCTTATCGGTAGGTTTCGCATGACCTATGGTCTTGTCATCTAGTAGCTCAGCAGCCATATCAACTCCAAAAACGTATAAAAATTAAATGCATTAAGTTTTTATACACTTTTTATACGTTTTTTAGCTGGCTGTCAATGGATTTGTTCGGACTGCTACGGATTGAATATTTAGTTAAGTCATTACTATTGCTTGGTTTAACAGGCTTTATTGGATTGCTAAGGACTAAAAATTGGTGCCCCCGACACGAATCGAACGTGTGACCCTCCCCTTAGGAGGGGGATGCTCTATCCACTGAGCTACGGGGGCAAACACAGCCCGTATTTTCTCATATTTCAGCACAGATGGCTTGCGTGTTTATCGCCGCTGTCACAGTCAAAATGCAATAGAGCATAAAATCAAATGGTGCTAGTATTTACTTTTTGGCCTCATACATTTCCAACTCTCGCAAAGCATTTGTAACGATGACACTTAAATTACTATTCTATGTGGTCGTATTAATCATCGCCATAATGGGTTACCGCAGCTATTCAAGCGCACCAAAAACACTACAGATCGGTCAGGATGCGCCGCCATTTATATTAAAAGATGCGCGCGGAAACACGCACCAACTGACTGATTATGCAGGAAAATATTTAGTCTTGTATTTTTACCCAAAAGATGACACGCCTGGCTGCACTGAAGAAGCTTGCCAATTTAGGGATGATTTAGTGCAACTTGAAAAGCTTGGTGCAAAGGTAGTGGGCGTGAGCGTCGATAACAGTGAGTCTCATGCGATTTTTGCCAAAAAATATCATCTGCCTTTTCCGCTTTTGGCCGATACCGACGGCAAAGTTGCTGAAAACTATCATGCATTGAGCAACTTTCTTGTGTTAAAAATCGCCAAACGGTATACTTTTCTCATTAACCCTACTGGGAAAGTAGTTAAAGTGTATACCAACGTGAATACGTCAAAACACTCGCAGCAAATTATTGATGACCTGAAAGCCATGCAAAGCAACCTAAATTAAAACAAATTCAGTCACTGCACTTTTAAAAAAAAGAACAAAAATGCATTCCACCATAAATGATTACCTTTTGATTGGTATTTTCATTACCTTGCTCAGCGTGGTGGTGTTGAGCTACGCCTATACCCTCAAAGTAAAAAAAAATGAATCACTGTGGAAACTGGCGCTGGAAAGTGCTGGTGATGGTGTCTGGGAATGGGACATTCAAAATAATCAAGCTCGCTTTTCTAACAGCTACCAAGAATTGTTTGGCTTTGATGTTGATGAAATTAACGCAAACATACAAAATTGGTACGATCGCGTGCATCCTGACGACCTCGCTTCAAAAAAAGCAGCGGTCAATCACCATCTAATGGGTAAACTTGAGAAATATATCCACGAGCATCGCATCATCTGCAAAGATAACAGCGTGAAGTGGGTGCTTTCCCGTGGCATGGTGGTAGCGCGCGACAAAGCGGGTAATCCACTGCGGATGGTGGGCACGCACGTGGACATTACCGAACGCAAACGTAACGAGCATAAACATAGCAACCTTGCGCACTTAGACGCTCTCACCAATCTACCCAACAGAAAATTATTTAATGACCGCCTAAAGCTGGCCCTTGCAAACGCCAAACGCACTAAGAAAATGCTAGCTGTGCTATTTATCGATCTGGACTTATTTAAAGAGATTAACGACCAGCATGGGCATAAAGTCGGCGACATGGTGCTGAAAAAGACAGCGCAACGACTGCTTTCCTGCGTGCGTGAGACGGATACTGTCGCGCGTTTGGGTGGAGATGAGTTCGTGATTTTAATCTCCAACATTGAGAGTGAACTGGATGTACACAAAATCACCGACAAGCTTCTGGAGTCTGCCGTCAAACCCATCGAAATTGTGAAATCTAATGACACCTCGCAGATTATCGACCTGAAACTCAAAAACTTACAAGTGTCAGCCAGCATTGGTGTTGCCATATACCCGCAACATGGAACGAATGAAAAAACACTGATTACAAACGCTGATTCAGCAATGTATTTGGCAAAAAAAACTGGAAAGAATCAAGCAAAGTTTTTTGATGACCAATCTTTAGTGACCTACGATATTTAACGATAGCGTTAAACCTCAATAGCCTTAAGGTTGGTATAAAAGCTTTGTTTTTGATGCGTTGATTGATGGTGCCCGGGGCCGGAATCGAACCGGCACGACCTTACGATCGAGAGATTTTAAGTCTCTTGTGTCTACCAATTTCACCACCCGGGCTAAGGGTGATATTTCTATGTCATGCTGTATTTCTGCTGCGTCGCGTATTTTACCACTTTATGCAAAAATACTGCACAATATTTGGAGGCGCGAACCAGAGTCGAACTGGTCTAAACGGCTTTGCAGGCCGCGGCATAACCGCTTTGCTATCGCGCCATTTTCGTAAAAGCAATTACATTTGCCACATTACTCATTAGCTTAAACTAAAACGGCGAAAGCATAGATACTTTCGCCGTTGTATGCCATTTTAACCAATTTATGATGCGTGACTATTATCATAAATTTTAAATTCTTGGAGCGGGAAACGAGACTCGAACTCGCGACCTATACCTTGGCAAGGTATCGCTCTACCAGCTGAGCTATTCCCGCGTCGTTAAGACAGGCGCCATTATAGCGATTTTCACAATAGCGTCAAGACTAAAACGCGATAGTTAAGACTTATTTATTGTGTTTTACTTTGCCCGAATTTGCGGCAGGGCGATTTTTAAGTAATAAGCCATTGATAGCAATGTTAAAAATGCGGCCACGAGAATTAAGACATTCCCCACAACTTTTGTAGGAAAAACGCCTAAGTCACCTAAATCAATATTGTCCCAATAAAGGAGCAGCAATATCGCAATCATTTGTGCCGTCGTTTTAATCTTACCGATCATCGCCACACCAACACTGCTCCCTTGCCCTTGCCCAGCCATCCATTCACGTAGGGCGCTAATGGCAATTTCTCGGCCAATAATAATCAAAGAAACAATTTCACCTACCCGGTCAAATTTAATCAGCACAATCAGCGCGGCAGCGACCATTAACTTATCGGCAACGGGGTCTAAAAACGCGCCAAAAGCAGAGGTTTGATTTAATCTGCGCGCTAAATAGCCATCTAACCAATCTGTAATTGCTGCGATTAAAAAAATAGCAGTTGCGGTTACGTTAACCAAATGTGACGGCGCCAACCCCAGTTGATGTAAATTGTCAGGCCAGTAAAAAACACCAACGAACACAGGAATTAACAGGATACGCAACCAAGTAAACATGGTTGGAATATTAACGTTCATCTGTGGCACTCTTCTGCAGTAATACACTTTGATGACAACTTACCATTAATGAAACTCCCCATATATTTTTTCTGCCAAGCTTTGGCTGATACCATCAACTTGAATTAGCTCGTCAATATTAGCATTTTTTACGCCATCTAAGCCACCAAATCGCGTTAAAAGCGCTTTACGGCGTTTTGCACCAACCCCCTCAATATCTTCTAGGCTAGATTGCAAACGTGCCTTAGCGCGCTTTGCACGATGTCCAGTGATGGCAAACCGATGCGCCTCATCACGAATTTGTTGCAGCAAATGCAGGCCTTTGTTATCTTTTTCTAAATTCAGCATTTCACCGGTGTCTGAAAATATCATGGTTTCAAGCCCGGGCTTTCGCTCTTCACCTTTGGCAATGCCTACCAGCAATATATCCTCTAAACCAACTTCTGCCATTACTTCCACAGCAACACCAAGCTGGCCTTTTCCGCCATCAATAAAAATTAAATCTGGCCGCACGCCCTCACCTGCCGCCACCTTTTTATAGCGGCGCGTCAATACATCGCGCATGGCAGCGTAATCATCACCTGGCGTGATGCCCGTGACGTTAT
>JAKPIR010000322.1 GCA_029549705.1 Pseudomonadota bacterium
CATCCGCAACATCACCACCGACCAGTTTGTTGGCATTGCCCCCGATGAAGTGATTGACCCACGCGCGATGGCTGAAATTATCCGTCAATGGAGTACGTTTCACCCTGAATTTGCATTGCTGCCACGCAAATTTAAAATTGCCGTTTCTGGCACCAAAGAAGACCGCGCCATCGTGCAAGCACATGATATCGGGCTAGAATTCTACCGTGACACAAATAACCAAATTGCGATTAAAGTCTGGGTAGGCGGCGGTTTAGGGCGCACGCCGATTCTAGGTACCGTGATTCGCGACCACCTGGAATGGCAGCACGCCCTCACCTACTGCGAAGCCATTATTCGTGTTTATAACCTGCATGGCCGCCGCGATAACATCTACAAAGCGCGCATCAAAATTTTGGTTAAAGCACTCGGTATTGATGAATTCCGCAAGCAGGTTGAAGCAGAATGGTTGCATCTCAAAGATAACGAAAACACCATCACTGCAGCTGAACTGGCACGCGTTGCAAAGCACTTTGACGCGATGCCTTACGAAACACTGCCAGCACAAGATGCCAGCTTTGAAGCCGCTGTTGCTAGCAACCCAGCCTTTGCTGCTTGGGTAAAACGGTGCGTGCATCCACACAAACAAGCGGGTTACCGCGCTGTCACACTTTCACTTAAGCCACACGGTAGCGCACCTGGCGATATCACATCAGAACAAATGTGGGCCGTAGCCGATTTAGCAGACGAATTCAGCTTTGGTGAATTGCGCTCATCGCACGAGCAAAACCTGATTTTAGCCGATGTAAAACTGAGCGACTTATATGCGCTTTGGGAAAAAGCCCGTGCAAATGGCTTAGCAACACCGAATATTGGCTTACTGACGGACATTATTTGCTGCCCAGGTGGTGATTTTTGCTCGCTCGCCAATGCTAAGAGCATCCCAATAGCTGAAGCCATTCAGTTGCAATTTGACAATCTTGATTACCTGCATGATATTGGCGAGTTAGAGTTGAACATTTCTGGCTGCATGAATGCCTGCGGTCATCACCATGTTGGCCACATCGGCATTTTAGGTGTGGATAAAGATGGTTCAGAATGGTACCAAGTGACCATCGGCGGTAAGCAAGGCAACGATGCCAGCATCGGTAACGTGATTGGCCCTTCATTCTCAGCCGATGAAATGCCTAACGTGGTACAAAAACTGATTGAAGTGTATTTAAAAGAACGCACTGCAGAAGAGCGTTTTATTGACACTGTGCGTCGCTTGGGTATTGCACCGTTCAAAGCGCATGTCTATGCCACAAAAGAAACAAACACAGAGGTAACAGCATGAGTCGTTTAATTACGCTGAAAAATGGCATTGCGGAAGTCACTACTGATCAATGGACTTTGGTTAACCTGCCAGAGACACAAGTTGAAGCGCGCAAACAGGCCGGTAAAGTGGTGCTTTTCAAATTAACGGGTGAACAAACCGTGACGGATGCACAAATTGCGAATACGGTGATTCCTGAAACTGGCAATATTATTGTGCCTTTAAGCGTTTTTATTGCGCGGCAGCAAGAATTAAAAACGCGAATCGCGAAGGGCGAAATTGGCGTATGGCTGGCCACGCATGAACTGTTAGAGAGCCTGACCCAAGCATGGGCCGATTTAAACAGTCTGCCCATCATCGCAATATTTGTTGAGCGTTTTGCTGATGGCCGCATTTTCTCTCTTGGTAATTTATTGCGTACGCGACTAGGTTTTAAAAATGAATTACGTGCGTTTGGTGACGTGTTGCGCGACCAACTATTTTTCTTAAAGCGCAGTGGTTTTACCAGTTTTGTTATTCGTGCCGATCGCTCAGCACTTGATGCAATTGCCAGTCTTAATGATTTCACGCAACCTTATCAGGGTGCTGTGGATGAGCCGCGTCCAGTATTTAAGCGCTATAACAGAGGCGCATAAATGACCGATCATTTCGACTCAGGGGTGACGATGCTAAAGCCAGCGGCAAATAACCCTGCCACGCGGCCGTCGCTTACTGATGCCCTTGTCGTCAGCGTCAATGCGAAAGCAGAGAATGCGCTATCACTACTCCGTCAAGTAAGTATAGAGTTCGGTATAAACAATGTCACTTTCGCCAATAGTTTTGGTGCTGAGGACATGGTGCTGACTGACATCATTCTAAAGCATGCACTCGATATTGAAATTTTCTCATTAGACACAGGCCGCTTACCTGCTGAAACTTATGATTTAATGCGCGCCACTGAAAAACATTACAACACCAAGCTTAACGTATACTTTCCACAAGCAGATGCGATTGAAACTTACGTTAAAACAAATGGTATCAATGCGTTTTATGAATCCATCGAACTACGCAAGGCCTGTTGCCACATGCGTAAGGTTGAGCCCCTACAGCGCGCGCTAAAAAATAAATCCGCATGGATTACCGGCATGAGGGCCGCGCAAGCAACCACCCGAGCAAGCCTGCCTGTGAGAGAGTTTGATACCGCAAACCAGCTTGAAAAACTTAACCCGCTGAGTGATTGGACAGAACAAGAAATCTGGGCCTATATTCGCTTGCATGAAGTGCCCTATAATAAGCTGCATGACCAGTTTTACCCGAGTATTGGCTGCGCACCTTGCACACGTGCCGTAGCGATAGGTGAAGATATTCGGGCGGGTCGCTGGTGGTGGGAAGACCCGCAAAATAAAGAATGCGGTTTGCACGTTAAGAAGTAAAATAATTTAAGTAATACATTAAAATAGTTATATATCTTATTGAATA
>JAKPIR010000324.1 GCA_029549705.1 Pseudomonadota bacterium
AAAGGGCGTGATTATTTTTAATTAGAAGGCTTGATTCGTGAATGCGTCGCTTAGTGAACCATAGCAATGCAATTAAACTTGCAAGTATTGCAGGTAAAAGTTCGTCTATGTCTAATGATTTTTCATATTGTCTTGCCCACAAATAATAATGATCAGAGACATTCAAATAACTTGAAATTGCATAAATGCATATAAAAGTGATGACCACGCAGGAAGCGTCGATAAAAACCTTTTTTTGATAGGCTTTGGAAGATAGCTTTGGGTGGGTACGATTGGGCATGTTGAATCATTATGTGATTGATGTTTAAGAATCAATCAGTATCATTTTTTAAACCATGGCAATACTCACGACTTCATATAGGAATATTTCCCTATCTTGTGCGCACTGCATTTGGTCAAATTCACAAGCAAAATTTTGCAGCCGCTAGCAATTGATTATCAGTTTTGTAACAGCGGTTAGCCAACAATGGCGCGGATATTTCTTCCTGTATTTAGCGGGAATATATCCCGGCATACTGAAGGATATATTCTCAATCGAAAAATAGGTCGTAGGCATATAGTCCTATCACGCTGTAGTTGTAATAATTTGTAACAAGTAATTGTTATGAATATCAGGGCAGCAGGTCATTTTTATAACAACGGAGGATGTATGAAACAACATTGGACCTTAAAAGTCATGTTTGCTGCTATCAGTACCGTCGCCTTAATGGGCATGGTAGGGCAGGCGTCAGCAAATGAAGAAATTATTAAGCGTAGTAAAGACCACAATTTGTGGGCGGCACCTGGTCAAAACTTGGCTTTGCACCGCCACAGTCAATTAAAAGACATTAATACGGCAAACGTTAAAAACTTGCAAATGATCTGGTCACAATCTTCAGGCACATTGCGTGGCCATGAAGGTCAGCCAGTGGTGGTTGAGCATAATGGCAAACCAATGATGTACCTGGTATCAGGTTGGCCAAACATTGTTCAAGCGCTTGATTTATCTGATCCTGATCATCCAAAACAAATTTGGAACTACACCAAAAAATCTGACCGTGATGAATCAGCAGTGCCTCGCGCATGTTGCGATACCATCAACCGTGGTTTGAACTATGCTGATGGCAAAGTGGTTTTCCACACACTAGATGGCTTTTTGATTGCCTTAGACGCAACAACAGGTAAAGAAATTTGGGTAACAAAACATGCTTATCCAGAAAAAGGTGAAACACATTCAGGCCCAGCAATGGTCGCTGAAGGTTTAGTCGTTGCTGGTTTCGGAGGTGACGAGTTCGCGGCGCGTGGTCGAACAGTTGCTTACGATTTAAAAACAGGTAAAGAGGTTTGGAAAAAACATAGCAATGGTACTGACGAAGACATTGGCTTGACTAAAGACACGAATAAGGCTAACCCACATTATGGTCTAGCTGGCCAAAATACTGGTTTAACTTACCCTGGTGACGAGTGGAAAATTGGCGGTGGCGCACCTTGGGCTTGGTTCAGCTATGATCCTAAATTACGTATCATGTACGCAGGTACTGGTAACCCAGGTCACTGGTCTCCAGCTTATCGTTGCGGTGAAACAGGTGCAAACTTAACGCACGAAAAATGTAACGAAGTTGACCCAAAAACAAACGTTGGTAAATACGACAACAAATGGTCAATGACCATTATGGCGCGTAAAATCGACACTGGTGAAATGGTTTGGGCTTACCAAAAAACACCATTTGACCAATGGGATTACGACGGTGT
>JAKPIR010000329.1 GCA_029549705.1 Pseudomonadota bacterium
AATAAATCGTGTCATTTTTAAACAAAATTCACTGCGCGTGGTCAATGCTTTTTTGCATGGAATAACACAAATGAATACCGCAAAATTTTTCTACTTGAGTGTGTTGGTAATGCCGCTTGCTAATGCGGAACCACTCGCCGAACCGTCTGACGCGTTTATTTATCAGCTTAAAGAATCATTGGTGAAAGTGGCCGTCAACACCAAATCTGGCGGGCACGGTTTTGGCACGGGCGTGGCCGTTTCTAAAGACCATATTGTTACCAACTGCCATGTGGTGGATAACGCCAATGGCATTAGCGTAAGCAAGTGGGGCGTAGAATATGCGCCTGTGAGCATGCAGGCCGACTGGAAGCACGATTTGTGCATTTTAAAGTTTGAATGGGCAGATTTTAAGCCGGTGAAAATGGCTGAAACCGATGCCATGCAATATGAGCAGCCAGTGATTTCCATTTCTATGCCCGCTGACTCACCCGCGCCATATGTGGAACTCAGTGCAATCAAAGCACTTTATCCGATGGATGACGGTGAAGTGATACGCACCAAAGCAGCATTTGCCATTGGCGCAAGCGGCAGCCCAGTGTTTGATTACAGCGGCAACTTAATTGGTATCAGCACGTTTAAAAGCCCCGGCCGCAATGCTTATTTTTACAACATGCCGGTAAAATGGGTGAGGGCGCTTTTACAAAAACCCGCCGTGCAGTTTGATGCCGCACATGCGCTGCCATTTTGGGATGCCCCAGAAGACGCGCGACCGTTTTTTATGCAAATTGTGCTGCCTTTTCAAAATAACCGTTGGGCGGATGTGCAAAAAATCGCAAGCCACTGGCGCGAAGTCGAACCCAACAATGCTGAAGCCTGGTTTTATTTAGGAGCCGCGGCGCAAAACCAAAATGATTCAACCAATGCGCTTAAATATTTTAATCAAGCGCTCGCCCTACACCCCAATCACCCGCCCAGCTTGCAGGCGCTGGCCATGATGGCACAACAGCAGGGCAACGCAACTGAGGTCAATACGATTCGCACTGTGCTTAAAAGTGTGAGCGCAGATGCTTTAAAAAGCCTGGATGACGCGCTAGGCACTTTGCAACAATGTACGACTTGTTAACCGCCTTGTATAAATATGGACATGCTCAATATGAACATGAAACTAGTCTATAGCCTTGCCACGCTCACCGTGCTGTGCCCGATGCTGTATTGGGCGGCCAATACGTTTGATTGGTTTTCGGCAGAATTGCCCAACGCCGAGCCAAGCGCATTGCAGCAGTCGCTTAATACTTGCAGCGGGATTGCCGATAAATCGGTAGCTAATCTCACCGCAGTTGTTGAGTTTCAAAAACTAGAAATTGCCGGGCGGCGCGTGCGTGTGTTACAAAACTGCATGAACGACCAGGGTTTTATTGAAAATCCTGCTTGGGTAAAAGCAACGCAGCCACTGACGCAGACGGCAGCGCAAACACAAAATATTTCATTGAATGAAGCGTATGAAAATTTGAGGCGGCGCGATATGGAACAATTGAGTACGAGCCAAGATGCGCCTGTGTATTGGCTGGCAAAACCTGCGCAATAATGAAATGAGGCAACATATGCACGACTCATGATTTTACGTAGGTGTGATTCATGAACTGCAATAGTGTGTAATTTTAGTTACAGCGCATAATGAACTCACTCGAACACGACATGTTGTCGGTTCAGAAAACTAAAAATGGAGATTATTATGTGGACAACACCTGCAGCGACTGAAATGCGTTTTGGCTTTGAAGTAACAATGTACGTAATGAACAAATAATCCAAATACAGCATTCAAAAAACCTAGCTTTTGCTAGGTTTTTTTATGGGCTTTATATATTTAAATCCTTAAGCTCAAATAAGCCATTATGATCAACAAAACTTAAGCTCGTCATACCAGCGCAGGCTGGTATCCAGTGACGCGCAAGGCGCGTCGATTCTTGGTTCTGGCTGGATTCCAGCTTTCGCTGGAATGACGGATTAGGGAGTAGGTGTCATTTAGAATCCTAATATATTTTGCTAAAGGAGTTAAGTATATAACTCCCTTTTTTTATTGGTAGCGGCGACTACTTAAAGCGCCTGAATGAACCCGTGACCACGCCCCAAATCTCAAAATTCATTGCCTCTGTTATTTCAATGGGCGAATAAGCACCGGTAGTGTTGGCTGGCAACAAGCGCACATTGCCATGCTTGCCACGGCCTAGCGTTTTAATAGTAAATTCGCCATCTAGCACAGCCAGCACAATATCCCCAATTGAAGGCAATTTTGAGCGATCTACCACCGCTTTATCGCCCGGTAATAAACCGACATCCACCATCGACATGCCCTGAATCGTCACAAAAAAGGTAGCGTCTTTTTTATCAATTAAAAATTCATTGGGGTCTAGCCGTTTCTCAACATGTTCTTCAGCGGGTGAGGGTAGACCCGCCGAAACTTTTGAGCTATAAAGTGGCAAATCCATGGCCTCTATTACCTCGGCAGGCCATTCAAATTCACGTACGGCATCCAGATGGCTGGCACGCATTTTTTGCTGATACGCTGTTAGAAAATCTTTAATCACCGGCGCTTGGCTTGTCGGCACGCGTATAACCGCAGTTGCCTCACCAAATTTGCCGGTACCAACCCTGCGGCCGCCACCGGGCTTATTTTTGCGCGGGGCTATTTTAGTGAGATTTGTGCGTTGGTTTTCTGACATAGATTTATTGTAACAATAAATATCATGATGGTGCGCTTTTTGAATAAAAAAATCTCTATATCGTAGATGTGCGATGTTGAACTTAACCCATTGCGCTCGCTCATATGGCTACAATAACATTAGGAGTTTGCCATGCGTTTTTTGATAGGAGTAATGCTGATGATAGCCACAAATGCCTTTGCTGCCGATTGCCCGGCCTTATTAAACCACCAGTTTAAAACTTTGCAGGGCAATACCATTAACCTGTGCGATTTTCGCGGCAAACCGATTTTGGTGGTGAACACGGCCAGTAAATGTGGCTTTACGCCACAGTTCGAAAAGCTCGAAGGCCTGTATAGCCGCTATAAAGACAAAGGCTTATTGGTGATTGGCTTTCCGTCCAACGATTTTAAACAAGAACTCACGAGCGACTCTGAGATTGGCAGTTTTTGTAAATTAACCTACGGCGTGAAGTTTCCCATGGTGTCAAAAGGTTCTGTAAAAGGCGAGAACGCAAATCCGTTTTACAAGCAACTCATCAAAGCCAGCGGCACAGAGCCGCAATGGAATTTTCATAAGTATGTTATTTCAGCCGACGGCAAAACGGTACAAAGCTTTAAAAGTGGCGTTGAACCAGACGATGCCACCATTTTAAAGCTAATAGAACCTGCGCTTAAGTAAGGGTTCTGTGATGCGAAATACTGCTGTTTACACCATTTTTTTGCTGGCATTAGGCTTTTCTGCCAGCGTCTTGGCAAGCCCATGTTTGGACGCGAGCGGGCTTGAGAAGCTTCGCCAGAACGAACTCAATTATTTACTTAATCGTGTACCACCGGCATTCAAGCATGCAGTGGACGATGGGAAAATCACGCTAAAAATGCTGCAGGCAGAAGGCGGTGCGTGCCGCGCACAAGCTACGTTTAATTTGCCTGCGGACGATTTGGCTGAAGGCAATCAAGTGCTAGAGGCCG
>JAKPIR010000332.1 GCA_029549705.1 Pseudomonadota bacterium
TGGCAATGGTAAGCCGCCTGATTTTGGGTTATATAGCATAACAAAAGCCCCCAGCAAAGAAATAACCATTGCCACATAACCTGTGAAATGTGTTTTTTCTTTCAGCCAAAAATGTGCGAGCAATAACGTCCAGATTGGTGATAGATAAAACAGCAGCATAACGCGCATGACTTCGCCATTAATCACGGCTAACACATAACTCAGGTTAGTCCAGCCGGCCACTGCACTCAACCAAACAATCGTCTTGGGCTGATTAAAAAAACCTCGCCAATGCCGAATGAAGAACAGACTGCCAAGTATAATCGTTAACAGATAGGTATAGAAACTAGAAGCGACCCCAGATACGCCAGCCTCTGCCATCAAGCGGTACGGATACCAAATCACGCCCCAGCAAAAAGCGCCAAATAATAGTCCGAAAATTGCAAAAAAGTTTTGATGCGGGTGATTATTCAAGTCAATACCTAATTTATAATGCCGTTATGAATCCAAATCTTAGTTTATTACAACCCTATCCATTTCAGCGCCTACGTGATTTGTTTAAAGGAGTTACGCCAAATGGTCAATACACTCCGATTAATTTATCGATTGGCGAACCTAAGCACGCGACGCCAACGTTAATTCAGGAAGCACTCGTTAGCAATCTTGCAGGGTTGGCAAGTTATCCAACTACGGCGGGCGTACCTGCATTGCGTGAAGCCATTTCACAATGGCTGGCGCGTCGGTACAATATTCCTGCGCTTAATCCTGAAACTGCAATTCTACCCGTGAATGGCAGTCGTGAAGCCCTATTTGCTTTTGCGCAAGCAGTGATTGACCAAAATAAACCAAATCCAATAGTCATTTCACCAAATCCGTTTTATCAAATTTATGAAGGTGCAGCGTTCTTGGCTGGCGCCAAGCCTTATTTTCTCAATACACTGCCTGAAAATAATCACGCCATGGATTTTGCCAGCGTGCCTCATGATGTTTTAAAACGTACACAATTAGTTTATGTATGCAGCCCAGGAAATCCTTCTGGTAAAGTCATCACCTTAGCGCAATGGAAAACGATTTTTGAATTATCTGACCAATATGACTTTGTGATTGCCGCAGACGAATGTTATTCAGAAATTTACTTTGATGAAGCAATGCCTCCACTAGGCGCTCTGCAGGCCGCACATTTGCTGAATAGAGGCTATAAAAATCTGGTAGTTTTTAGCTCATTGTCTAAACGCTCAAACGTACCCGGCATGCGTTCAGGGTTTGTGGCGGGCGATGAGAAGATTATAGAAAAATTTGCGTTATACCGTACTTATCATGGCTGTGCAATGAATCCTGCCGTGCAAGCAGCTTCGATAGCCGCATGGAACAACGAAGCCCATGTGATTGAAAACAGAAGGCTGTATGCAGATAAGTTTAATGCAATCATGCCGCTCCTTAGCAAGGTGTTGCAAGTTGAAATGCCTGATGCGGCCTTTTACCTTTGGGCAAAAAGTTCAATAAACGACACAGAGCTTGCTGTAAGACTTTACCGAGACTTTAATATCACAGTGTTGCCCGGCAGTTATTTGGCCCGAGAAGCACATGGTATCAATCCCGGTCAAAACTTTATTCGCATGGCACTGGTAGCACCTTATAACGAATGTGTAGAAGCCGCTAATCGCATGGCCGAATACCTAAAGTAAAGTTAATGTAATTTATTAATTAATTATTTTAATAAATTGATTTATTTCATTAAATATTTTTTCATTTAGTTCTGGGTTCAAGCAATCCAGTTCTACTACATCAGCCATACTACGCAGCCATGTGAGTTGTCTTTTCGCTAATTGGCGCGTGGCGAAAATGCCTCTGTCACGTAATTCAGCAAAGTCATATTCACCAGCAAGATACTCTAAAACCTGTCTATAACCCACGCAGCGCATTGAGGTTGACTCAGCCGTCAATGTCGGATACTTTTCGATTAGATACTTCACCTCGTCAACGAAACCATCTTTGAGCATTTGCTCAAATCTGATAGCGATGCGCTCATGCAACACTTTACGGTCACTCGGCACTAAAGCAATTTTGAGTAAATTGTAAGGTAATGCCTCGTTGCGCTGTTTTGCAAATAGCGCTGACATCGCCTCACCCGTGAGTTCAAATACCTCTAAAGCACGCTGAATGCGTTGAACATCATTAGGTTCCAACCTTGCGGCAGTGGCTGGGTCAACCAACGCCAGTTTTTCATGCATGGCAGGCCAGCCAATCAAGGCAGCACGTGCGTCAAGTCTGGCACGTATTGTTGGATCAGCTTCTGGCAAGCCACTTAACCCCTCTTGCAGCCCTTTAAAATAGAGCATCGTACCACCCACTAAAAGTGGGATTTTTCCGCGGCCAGTAATTTCCGCCATTAAACGCAGGGCATCTGCCCTAAAAGAAGCGACGGAGTATGCGCTGGTAGGCGCAATTAAATCAATCAGATGATGCGGTGCAACAGCGAGCGTAGCGGCATCAGGCTTGGCTGTGCCGATATTCATCTCTTTAAAAACAAGGGCAGAATCAACGCTAATTATTTCTACAGGTAATCTTGAAACCAACGCCGCAGCTGCACCTGTTTTGCCACTGGCAGTTGGTCCCATTAAAAAGATGGCAGGCGGATTGTGTGAAAATTGCATATCGAAATAACTTGGACCCAATAATTTTACAAATATAAACAACTCAGCCTGATTTTATCTTGCCAAGAGGCTTGTATAATAAACCATTATTTAGTGTCACTATTTATTCCTCACGCACCTTTCATCTTTAGACGGACAGAATCATGAATTTAGAAAAAGTTATTTTTGGTTTTTTTATTGTACTTGCGATGACACTCAATTTTGGATTTTTTTTAGGTGACATCGATAATCCAGCGCATCACCATATCTATGAACTTTATGCTGCCATTGTGGTAAGCCTCATTGCCACGGTACTCAAATTTGGCGACCGTACACACGTCGGGGCGATATTATTATCCACAAGCTTGGCGGCAGACTTGCAACTGATTACGGCGGCCATTTTATGGGCCAGTTTAAGTGGTAAATATGATGAACAAGCCTTAATGGTTTATATCGTATCACTTTCGGGTGGTGCATTAATGGCAAATATTATTTCAGTGGTATTACTCATTGCAGAAACCATCAGCCAAAGACGTTAAATTGCAGCCCCTTTTCATCAATGCAAAAAACGACCAAGCCCGCAGATGAATAGCATCCTGTTTTTGATTTTACGCCGTTTGCGTAGGCCGCTCATCCTCATTATCGTGAGTTTTGCCATTGCTATTTTTGGCCTCACCATGATGCCCGGGGTCGATAACAAAGGGCAAGTCTGGCATATGAGTGTTTTTCAGGCGCTCTATGTCATCAGTTACACAGCAACAACCATTGGTTTTGGAGAAATTCCATACCCATTTAGTCAGGCACAACGGCTTTGGACTACATTCTCAATCTACTTTACGGTGATTCCCTGGTTTTATGCGATAGGTAAAATCATCACCTTATTGCAAGATACAGCACTCAAACAAGCAATAGCCGCTGAACGTTTTGGTCGTGCCATCAATCTGCTGCAAGAACCCTTTTATATTTTATGTAGTTATGGTCAGTCTGTCACCTTATTGGCCAAAGCATTAGACCACATGAACATGCGTGTGGTCGTCATCGAGCGCTCACAGAATCGCCTAGATGAACTTGAACTCACCGATAGCAAACAAGTGATTCCCCATTTTTGTGGGGATGCGATGCTGCCCGACAATTTAATCCGTGCTGGCATTTTGAACCCGCACTGTCGCGGCTTGGTGACGCTGACTGATAACGATGAAGTCAATTTAGCAGTAGCCATTGCCGTGAAATTACTAAACCCGAAATTACCTGTGGTTGCACGTGCAGAACGTGATGATATTGCCGCCAACATGGCTTCATTCGGCACTGACCATATCATCAACCCCTATACATTGTTTGGTGACCAACTCGCCATGCGCGTACACGCGTTGGGTACTTATTTGTTGCATGAATGGCTCACCGGTATCACGGGCGAAACGCTACTGCCCCCTGAGCCGCCACCCAGAGGTCGCTGGATTGTGTGTGGCTACGGGCGTTTTGGCAAGTCAGTGGTGGCTAATTTAGAGCGCGAGCATATCACGACAACCATTATTGAAGCCAAACCTGAACTCACAGGTTGCAATCAGTGCATTGTGGGTAGCGGTACCGAAGCTAAAACCTTGAAAGAAGCAGGTATTGAGAGTGCGGTTGGGATTGTTGCAGGCACGGATAACGACATTAATAATTTATCAATTGTGATGACGGCTTTTGAGCTCAATCCCAACATATTTTTAGTGATTCGTAAAAATAACAGCCATAACGCAGCACTTTTTAAACAGTTTGATGCGCACATCACCATGCAGCCCACGTATATTATTGCGCACGAATGTTTGGCCCATTTAATTTCACCGCTGCTAGCGCAATTTTTAACCTTAGTACGCGACCAAACTAACGATTGGGCCAATCAACTGATTAGCCAACTCGTATCAAAAGTGGGTGAAGAAGTACCTGAAACATGGGCGGTGACCATCGACCAGCAAACCGCGCCGGCGGTAACTGCACTCATGCATCAGCATATCGCCATTACACTGCAAACGCTGTCTAGGCAGCCTACGGATCGTGAACAGGCACTGGATATTGTGCCGCTGATGCTGTTGCGCAATCAGCAACCAATGCTAGTGCCCGCCCTTGAAACGCCGCTTATGATGGGTGACCAAATTTTATTCTGTGGCCGCCCCGAAGCTAAAACAGCAGTCACGACCTTGCTTGAACACGACAAAACGCTCACTTACATCGTGGATGGCAGTGAAACGCCTAACAGTTTGCTCTTTCGCTGGTTAATGGCAAAAAAAGTATAACGCATCGTTTACTGGTGATTTAATACGCGCGCGTTATTTGCCTCGCATAAACATTTTATCTAAGTCCGGCATACTTATCTGAAACCACGTTGGTCGACCATGATTACATTGCCCAGAACGCTCTGTGGCTTCCATATCGCGTAGCAAGGCATTCATTTCTGGGATGGTGAGACTACGATTGGCTCTCACGGCGGCATGGCAGGCCATGGTACCGAGCAACTCGTTTCGCCGTTCAGTGAGCGCTCGGCTAGCACCAAACTCACGTAAATCACGCAGCACATCGCGTGCAAGCGTTACCGCATCCGCCTGTTGCAACATCACCGGCACACCGCGTACGGCCAGCGTGCTGGGAGAAAGTACTGCGATATCAAACCCTAATTTCTGCAGGCTATTTTCAGGTTGTGCGAGTGTTTCCTGCACAATGGCGACTTCTAATTTATCGGCATGAAAACTCACAGGAAGCAATAAAGGCTGCATGGCGACCGACTGCATATCGAGTGCGTTTTTGAGCTTTTCATACATAATGCGCTCATGCGCTGCATGCATGTCAACGACCACTAAACCAAGTGCATTTTGTGCCAATACGTAAATACCGTGAATTTGCGCAACTGCAAATCCTAACGGAAATTCATGCGAAACATCATTCGAATTTTCGCTGTTTTCTGTCCGAGAGAAATTAGCATCGCTGTGAGCCTTGTAAATAAAGGCTTGCAGAGCATCGGCTTGGGTTTGGTGTGTTTGACTATCATTTTGACCGGTATTTTCTACATTTGAATTGCTGTATAGCGTTTGGTAAAAATTGTCAGATTCACGCACGTTTAATGGAATTTGTGACTGATACGTTGGGTATGTTTGCGGTGTGTTCAGCGCCTGATGCGGCGCATGCGAAATGCTGACCGCACTCAAAGCACCAGTAGGCGTTGCCAGCGATTTATGCAGTGCATGAAAAATAAAACGATGAATGGCTTGGCTATCTCTAAAACGTACTTCAGTTTTTGCAGGATGCACGTTCACATCCACCAACGAGGTATCAAGCTCAAGAAACAGCACAAACGCAGGGTGGCGGTCATGATGCAGCACGTCTTGATAGGCTTGGCGAATCGCGTGTGAAATCAGTTTGTCGCGCACAAAACGGCCATTCACATACACATACTGTGTGTCACGGCTGTGGCGGTTAAATGTCGGTTTAGCTGCCCTACCCCACAATCGCAAACCTGCTGAAGACTCATCCAAGTGAAAGGATTCGGCTACAAATTCCTCGCCTAGCACATCTAAAAACCGACGCTCTGGCGCGGCCACAGCTAAACGACTTAACACGCGACCATTGTGTTGCAGCAAGAACGCAACATCTGGCCGTGACAGCGCAACACGTTCAAAAACCGCTTCACAATGTCCAAATTCCGTGGCTTCCGTTTTCAAAAATTTTCGTCGCGCAGGAGTATTAAAATACAA
>JAKPIR010000333.1 GCA_029549705.1 Pseudomonadota bacterium
GGCAAGTAAATCAGCGCGATCATCGCAAGTTGTTGATTGTTGATGGTGAAGTTGCTTTTGTTGGCGGTATCAATATAAGCAGTGTTTACTCAAGTGGCTCATTCGGTAAAGGCGTCAATAAAAAGATTAAAACTGCCGATGGTATACAACCTTGGCGAGACACACATTTGCGTATGGTGGGGCCAGTGGTGGCTGATTTTCAAAAAATGTTCCTTGATGTTTGGAGTCAGCAAAAAGGTGAACCTTTAACATCTAAAAATTACTTTCCGGTATTAAAAAACCAAGGTAGTGAAATAGTGCGTGCTATCGGTAGCACGCCTGAAGAGCCTTACAGTCAGATTTATGTCACTTTACTATCTGCCATCAACAGTGCTGAAACACAGGTATTATTGACTAACGCTTACTTTGTGCCGGATGAAAAATTACTATCTGCGCTTAAAGCAGCCGTTGAGCGAGGCGTTGAGGTTAAATTACTTTTACCTGAAAAAACGGATTCGGCCATGGTGTTTTACGCCTCACGTTCCTATTATGATGAGTTGCTCAGCGCCAATGTGCAAATCTATGAACGGCAAGGCGCACTGTTGCACGCCAAAACAGCACTTATCGATGGTGTTTGGTCCACCGTAGGGTCGACCAACCTTGATTGGCGTAGCTTTACAAATAATCAAGAAATAAACGCTGTTGTGTTAGGGCAAGTGTTTGGAGATCAAATGCAGACCATGTTTAACCAAGACCTGCAATTATCTAAATTGATTACCTTGGATTTGTGGCGGCAGCGCTCTATTGCTAGCCGCATCAAAGAGCGCGCCGCACGGCTATGGGCGCGCTTATTATGATGCATTTAAAGCATTTGAAATGCTCTACAGAACTTATTACAGCCACACTGAGATATGTATCAATAGTCACCATCATTTTGTGCGGGGTATTATTTCAATCCAAGATATTGGCTGCTGAACAAGACTTATCTAACTCTGCGATTGCCGAAACTACGTTAAAGGCTAAAGCATTAAAAGCCAAGTATGCAGAGTTGAACCAACAATTACTTAAAAATTCGTTTAAACGGCCACTTTATCTTCATTCTGAAGAGGCTGAGAGTAGCTTAAAGGGCGAGATTTACGCAGTTGTAGATTATCCATTCGCCACTTTCAATGTTGCATTTAATGACCCTGCAAATTGGTGTAATGCGCTGATTTTGAATATCAATGTTAAATATTGCCACATGAAAAATAACCAAGATGGTAATGTGATGTTGCTTAATATGGGTAAAAAAACCAATCAACCACTCAATCAAACCTACCGTATTGTATTTAATTACAAAGAAACCCTTTCAACGCCAAATTACTTTTCATCTGAGCTGGATTCAAAAAATGGCCCTTTAGGGACTTATGATTATCGTATTTTAATTGAGGCAACTCCGTTAAAAGATGGTCAAACCTTTTTGCATTTTACCTATGCTTATTCGTTTGGCGTCACTGGCCGTCTTGCAATGCAAACATACTTAGCGACAATCGGCCGTAATAAAGTTGGGTTTACCAACGATGAAAAGTTGGGTGATGGCAGTGCCAATAAAATTAAAGGTATTCGCGGTTTGGTCGAGCGCAATACCATGCGTTACTACTTAGCTATCGATGCTTATTTAGCTTCTTTGGCGTATACCAGTGAGCAGTTTGAATATAGTTTGCAACATTGGTATAAAGGTAGCGAGCAGTATGCGCTTCAATTGCATGAGGTTGAAAAGAGTGAGTATATTGACATGAAGCGCAGTGAATTTATACGTCAGCAAATGGCTCAGTAAAAAAACTGTTACTTTATTATGGGCTGATGCCACGTAATTTTTTTAGTCTTCTAGATTACTTCACTCAATACTCATTTCTTGCAATGTGCGTTATCGCACAGAGATAGAAACTTTTTTGGAGGATGATGAATCGGTTCGCTTGATTGAGGTTCTGAAGCAGATGTACTTTTATCAGTGACCGTTTGACAAGCTTGTGTCTCAAGTAGTGAGATAACACAAGTTTAGTTAAAAGATTCTTTAAAATTTTATGGAGATACCAATATGAAACAACTTAAATACATAACCAACATTATTCTTGCAATCACATTCATGACCTTATTAGGTTGTGCATCAACAGAAAAACACGCAGGTACTGGTGAGTACATTGACGATACTGTTATTACCACCAAGGTAAAAGCGGCAGTTCTAAATGATGAAAGTTTAAAGTCCAGTGAAATTAATGTCGAAACATTTAAAGGCGTAGTGCAATTGAGCGGTTTTGTGAATTCAGAAGCTGATATCGCAAAAGCTGCAGAAGTCGCTCGTGGTGTTAAAGGCGTAACCTCTGTTAAAAACGATATGCGTCTAAAAAAGTAAAAAATGAAATAACTTAAATTGTTAAGGAGAAGAATATGCTTGGAACAATTGCAGTGGTATTAATTATCCTTTGGCTGTTAGGATTGGTTTCTTCGTATACTTTGGGCGGATTTATACATATTTTACTGGTTATTGCCATTGTCATGATTTTGGTTCGCGTGATTCAAGGGCGAAGACTTTAGTAAGCGCTGTTACAGCGTAAGCAGTGTTTAATATTCTGCTTACGCAGTGCAGGGTTTAATTTTTGGAGAAATATATGCAGAATTTTTTAAATCAGTTTAATCAAAAAAATCTTGTTGATGAATTGAAAACAGCCGCGACAGATACTGAAGCGCTTTTGAATGCAACTGCCCATACAGGGGGTGAAAAAGTCGCTGAAGTGCGAGCTAAAGTAGAAGACTCGCTGAATAGCGCAAAACGCAAATTAGAAAACATTCAAGATGAGACGATAGCAAAAACTAAAGTGGCGACACAAGCGGCGGATGCCTATGTTCGTGACAATCCATGGCGTTCCCTAGGGTTAGCAGCCAGCTTAGGTGTGGTGATTGGATTGCTGATTGGTCGGCGTTAAAAAGCCAAGTAATAAAAAATGACTTTTCAAATAAAGTAAGAATGATTCAGCATCTGTGATTACTCAGATGATGAATCATCTTCATGATGCAAAATACGGTTATAGGTATCGTTATCTGTTTGATAGCAGCTACAACTGGCAGACGATAAACCTGCATTACTCAGAATGACAATATCACCCCGATTGTAGTAAATGAATTTTTTATGTTGCAATACGCCAGCCGCTTTAGTCACACCAACGCGGCGTACGCCCAACATTTGCGCAAGAGACTCTTGTGTAACATGAAAGCGCGGTGATTGCGATCGATCTCGAATCATTAAAAGAAGGCGTGCCAGACGTGCTTCAACAACGTGAAATCGAGTGCAAGCGGCATTTTGCACTAATTGGTTAAACAATACCTTGATATAGCGTTTAAATAGCCGCTGAAGTATTACGCTTTGCTCTAGTTCAAGTATAAAACTCCTGGCTGAAATACGTAGTGCACCACCAGACTTTTGAACGACTGATGTAAAAGGTGTGCTTTCAGCGCCTAGTAAAAGTGTACTATTTAGCATACCTTCATTTCCAATCATCCCAACTTCTATGCTTTTGTTGAAATCAATCTGCTTCATTAACGAAATAATCGCGTTGGTAGGAAAGTAAATATATTGAATTTTATCTTCAGCACTGTTAATCACCTCATTCACTAACAATTCAACGGTGTCGCATTTAAACTGTAGATGAAGATACTCAGCCTGCGGGAGTACTGCAAGAAGAAGATTTTCAGAAATAATGGGGTGATTCACTTGCAACATAACACTCCAAGAAATTGCAATTAAAATGAAAAATGGCGCAAGTCACCGATGGGCCGCTGATAAACCATCGCTTGTTAATAATTTGGCAAATCAGATAGTAGTTCTGAGTATAGCGTGATTAAATTTAGCGTCCGTTCGTTAGCGAACTTAAAGCTAAAGGCAACAATTGCTTTAGGCTATGTTCGCTAGCAGACGGATGCGGTCATTACTTAACGGTATTATTTGAATGTCGGTGCAGATAGTAAAATATTCGGCCAACCAAGGGCATCGTGTTTTTATATTCATGGTTGCGCCATCAATTTTAAGGAGTCATCATGAATTGGAATCAAATAGAAGGTAATTGGAAACAATTAAAAGGCAATGTAAAACAGCAGTGGGGTAATCTTACGGATGATCAATTAGATGTGATTGCTGGTAAACGTGATGAATTGGCTGGTAAGATTCAAGAGGTCTACGGCAATACAAAAGAAGAGGTAGAAAAACAAATTTCAGAT
>JAKPIR010000337.1 GCA_029549705.1 Pseudomonadota bacterium
ATATTCGTTGGAAAGCTGCATTCACTATTTGCGCGCTCGGTATCATCTGCCTGTTTTTGTGGCTGATTACTAGCGCTACAACTGCGCTCACGGTATTCGCCGTCGGGCTTGGTCTTTATTTTATTCGCCATCTATTTTGGCTAAGCCAACTGCAAGATTGGTTAAAACAACCTGCTCTCAACACCATCCCTGAGGGTTCTGGCGTGTGGGAGGATGTGTTTACAGCACTTTTGCGCTATGAGCGCAATAATGTGCAGCAGCAAGCCGATCTCAGCGCGGCATTGGAGCGTTTTCAACTGGCTACCGCCGCCATGCCAGATGGCTTGGTGATCTTAAGCGCTAGCAACGCCATTGAATGGTGTACACCAAACGCAGAACGCCAATTGGGTCTGAATTTAAGCCAAGATAAAAACCTGCCGATTGTGAATTTGATTCGCAACAGCCATTTTATTGCTTACCTGTATAACGAACAGTTTGATGAGCCATTCAAATTAGCACCGACCCATCAACCTGAAAGCAGTCTTGAAATCGAGCTGATTCCACTGGCAAATCAGCAAAAACTCTTGATTAGCCGCGACATGACGCAGCGCGAAAAAGTTGAAACCATGCGGCGTGATTTTATTGCCAATGTTTCGCATGAATTACGCACACCGCTTACCGTGGTGGGCGGTTTTTTGGAAACGCTGAGCGATATGGAGGGCGCGATTCCAGCTAACTTGAAAACTTATTTCAATATGATGGAAGAGCAAACCAGCCGCATGCGGCGCATTATTGAAGATTTACTGACGCTGTCCACTTTGGAAAGTAAAACCGAAAGCCCGGATGACCATGAAATCAACATGACGAGTTTACTAAAATCCATTCAAAACGATGCCATTGGTTTGAGCCAAAGCCTTAAAAAAGCGCCGTTGCAAATTCATCTTCAAGTTGACCCCACGTTGAACATACGCGGTTCGCAAGAAGAACTTCGCAGCGCGTTTAGCAACCTAGTCAGTAACGCGGTGCGCTACACGCTGGCACGTGAGGACCTTATCAATAAACCCAACGAGATTTTTATTGCTTGGTCCAGACAAAACGACGAAGCGATGTTCTCCGTCCGCGATACCGGAATAGGCATCGCACCAGAACATATTAACAGGCTCACCGAACGCTTTTATCGGGCAGACCGTAGCCGTAGTCGCGAAACCGGCGGCACGGGCTTGGGGTTATCGATTGTGAAACATATTCTGATTCGCCATCAGGCCAAATTAGACATCACCAGCACGTTAGACGTGGGTAGTACTTTTAGCGTAATATTTCCGAAAAGTCGCGTTATTAATATTAACCAATAACAATCATATGAAAACCATTGCCCTGATTTTAATGTGCATGTGCTTAGGTGCCTGTGCCACCAATTCCCCCATGACCGGCAAGCCAATTCCTGAGCGTAGCGACAGAAGTTCTGGCAGCCAACTCGCTAAAAGTGATTTTGACCGTATGGCCGACGTGGAATATTCAGAAAACAAGCAAAGTCTACGTACCCTCATGCTCAAACTCTACAAACGCAATCCGCGCGAACTTGCCAAAAGCACGTCTGACAGTGCTGAAAAAATGGTGGAATGGGTGTTTGAGGGCGATGCGCAACATCATTACAAATTTCAAGAAATCAACAACAAGCAGGGTACAGAGGCAATTTTTCTAGCCTTTAAGCAGGATTTTCAAGGTGACCGTGTACTGGCCTTGATGGTGGGCTTACAAACCATGCTTTTACAAGCCCATGATAATAAAACAGATTTTTACCTGACGGACAGCATTGACCCGCAACACATCTACAACATGGCAAGAAACGTTGAAATTGCCGCCTGGAAACTCTCAAATGCGCGCGATAGCCAAGGCAATCTTTTTTTACTCAGTAATGAAATCAGCGATAAAGGCCACAATCTTTCGTTTGAGCGCGAGTTTGGCAAAATCATCGGCAGCGCTGATTTATTTGCCATCACCCTGGCTGAAAAATCGCAGCGCACCATTTCACGCGTGGTGCAAAATTTGGCCACTGCTCTATTTTTACCTTTTTGATTCAATACCTTTCACCAATCAAACTTTTGGACAATCAATCTTCAGGCAATAAAAAAGGAGCCTAAGCTCCTTTTTTATTTTTCAATTTTTAGTTGTATTACTTTGCAGCTTCAGCAGCAGCTGCGTCTTTTGCGGCCTGCACTGCATCAACAGCAGCATCTTTCGCTTCAGCAGCGGCTTCTGTCGTTGCAGCAGCAGCGTCACTTGCCGCTTCAGTTGTTGCAGCAGCAGCGTCTTTTGCGGCGTCTGTCGTTGCAGCGGCCGCGTCTTTGGCGGCATCAGTCGTTGCAGTTGCAGCATCGCTGGCAGCTTCTGTGGCCGTCGCCGCAGCATCTTCAGCCTTTTTACAAGCGGTAAAACTAACCGTCAAAGCCAAGCTAAGTAATAATACTTTCAATAATTTGCTCATGTAGATTCCTTTTTAATAAATGAAAAAATGTTAGCTAAAATAACGCTTTAGCCTAACGCCGCCCTGATGCGTGAATTCTACTCTACCGGGCATAGCAGAACAACAAAAATATGATTTATAACGCTTTTATCCGTTGCAGATACACCTGATATTTAATATAGATACCGGCCATAATCACCAAAATAGCGCCAACTTCCAACAACACATTAAACTTAAGGCCAAGCATACGGTGATGGATAAACACATCCATATGGTGAAAAGACGCCGCGCGAATCAGTACAAAGCTGAACAGTAAGGCGATGCCAATCCATGTCACTTTATACAGCCGCCAGGCATCCGCCAAAAAGTGGCGCAAGCGCATCAGTATGGCGAGCATTACCAATCCGAGCGTTGCAATAAACAGCCCCTGTAAAGGCCGTCTGTAATCATACCAACCTTGCTCGAGTGCGGCCTCCCGCAGCGCTTCGGTAAACCACGTCTGCAAATCAAGCTGCTTATTAATGCCAAGCAGCAATAAAAATAGTGCTAAATATAACCAAAAATGATAGCGGCCACCTATGCTTTTTTGCAAAAAAGCCAAACGGGCACTCATGCACATGGCAACGGCATAAAACAGCACAGTAATCCAGCCAAAAACAGTTGGGTCACCAATGCCAGGGTGCCATCGGCCATCG
>JAKPIR010000352.1 GCA_029549705.1 Pseudomonadota bacterium
GTCCACTGCCAGCACACCAAAGCCTTTTGCATCTTCCAAAGGTACGTTAATACAAGCCACTGTCATGTCTGCGTTGTTTCTAGCATGCGTTGCAAGCATTTTGCCATAGTCCATTTTATAGATATGGTCGCCAGCCAATACCAAAATATACTCCGCGCCACCTTCGCGCAACAAATCAAGATTTTGATAGACCGCATCCGCGGTGCCTTTGTACCACTCTTCCGATATGCGTTGTTGTGCAGGAATAATATTTACATACTCAGTAAATTCACCACGTAAAAAGCCCCAGCCGCGCTGAATATGCTGAATCAGACTTTGCGCTTTGTATTGGGTTGCCACGTTAATGCGACGAATGCCAGAATTAATGCAATTCGAAAGCGGAAAATCGATAATTCGATACTTGCCGCCAAATTGTACTGCTGGCTTGGCGCGCCAATCAGTTAAGCTCTTCAAGCGACTACCTCGACCACCTGCAAGGATAATAGCAGCAGTATTTTTGGTTAATGTACTTATAAAACGATCTGAATGCTGATCCATTGGTTGATTCTGTGGCATGATGCCCTCCTAAGATATGATGAACATTAGTATTAACTAGCTGGGCGAACTAGTATTAATTTACGTTTAACTACATTTGTTGTACATTATAATCAGCTTAAAGCACTATAATCTAGCTAAAATTGCGTTGATTGAAATAAAAATATTCTTATTAAGAAATTGAGGGGAAAGTGTCTTGGCAAAATCCACAACAACTCCAACAAAAACAGGCGATAAACCTGTCGCAAAGTCAAAAGTTATAGGCGATGCTTTACGTCTGATCTTAAAGGCCAAGCATCACGACCCGTTTAGCTTTTTGGGCTTACACAACATTGACGATGCGTTTATTTACCGCACATTTCTGCCTCAAGCCTCTGAGGTTTTTATTAACGTAAAAAACAAATGGGTCGCATTAGAAAAAACGCATCCAGATGGCTTATACAGCCTAGAAAGCAAAACAGCACTTGCAACACCTTGCTTACTCAAAATTACCGTCGGTGAGCATAACTACGAAACGCACGACCCTTACACATTCACTTCAACTTTGACGCAAGATGAATTGTATTTATTCGGCGAAGCTCGTTTAATGCAAGCTTATAAAACGCTTGGCGCGCAATGTATGACGCAAGATGGTGTGACAGGCGTGCGTTTCGCAGTATGGGCACCAAACGCTGAGCGTGTTAGCGTTATCGGCAGTTTTAACAATTGGGACGGTCGAGTTCACTCCATGCGCACGCACGGATCAAGTGGGGTATGGGATATTTTTATTCCCAACATCACCACGCATGACACCTATAAATTCGAGATTCGCAACCGCCACTCTGGGGCGATTTTAGTTAAAACAGACCCTTATGGCTTTGAGTTTGAGCCGCGCCCTGGCAGTGCAGCAAAAATTAGCACTAGCTACCATCAGTGGGAAGATAAACAATGGTTAGCATCACGCAAAAATCGTGATTGGTTACATGCGCCCTTCAATTGCTACGAAGTACATTTAGGCTCATGGCAGTGCAATGAAGAAGGTCACTTCCTAACATACCGAGATTTAGCTAAAACGCTCGTGCCTTACATAGCAGAAATGGGCTATACCCACGTTGAGTTGATGCCGATTTCTGAGCATCCTCTCACAGAGTCTTGGGGCTATCAAACCACGGGCTATTTTGGCGTCACTAACAGATTTGGCTCACCAGATGATTTACGATTTTTAATTGATGCTTTTCACAAAGCCAATATCGGCGTGATATTAGATTGGGTACCAGGGCATTTTCCAAAAGACGATTGGGCTTTAGCACGTTTTGATGGCACCGCTTTGTACGAACATGAAGACCCGCGTTTAGGTGAACACCAAGATTGGGGCACGTATATTTTTAATTACGGTCGTAACGAAGTGCGCAACTTTTTAATGGCAAATGCACATTTTTGGCTTTCAGAGTTTCATATTGATGGGCTACGTGTCGATGCTGTTGCATCCATGCTCTATCTGGATTACTCACGCAAAGCGGGTGAATGGTTGCCGAATAAATTTGGTGGGCGAGAAAATCTCGATGTAATTGAATTCTTAAAACAGCTCAATGTAATGGTCGGTGAAGACTTTGCTGGTGTACTTACCATCGCCGAAGAATCAACCGCATGGCCAGGCGTATCTCGTCCCGTATATCTAGGGGGGTTAGGCTTTAACATGAAATGGAACATGGGTTGGATGAATGATACTCTTGCCTATATTGAGCATGACCCAGTACACCGGCGTTATTACCATGATATGCTCACTTTTGGTCAGCTTTACGCCTACTCTGAAAACTTTGTGTTACCGTTTTCGCATGATGAAGTTGTGCATGGCAAAAATTCACTATTGGATAAAATGCCTGGTGATGCATGGCAGAAATTTGCCAACCTGCGTTTGCTGATGACGTATCAAATGACCGCGCCAGGCAAAAAGCTCAATTTCATGGGGAATGAATTTGGACAAGGACGAGAGTGGGATGTTAACAGTAGCCTTGATTGGCATTTGCTAGGCAAAGACTATGAAGGCCATCAGTGGCATCAAGGCATCAAACAAGCAACCACCGACTTAAACAAGCTTTACAAAGAACTCAGTGCACTTCATTCGCTTGATTTTGTGCACCAAGGGTTTGATTGGATCGACTGTCATGACTCTGATCAATCCATTATTAGCTATGTAAGACGCGGGCTGGACAATAGTTTTGTTATAATAGTGTTGAATTTCACGCCGGTATTGCGCGAAGGTTATCGTATCGGCGTGCCGCAAGCTGGCAGTTATAATGAGATTTTTAATAGTGACGCTGCTTGCTATGGTGGAAGTAACCAAGGCAACGGCTCTGGATTACACACTGAAGATGTCGCTTGGATGAATCACAATCAATCACTTGTAATAACATTACCGCCGTTAGCGGGCTTGGTTTTGAAGCTAACCTGATAACTTTTGCATAATACAGTCTAATACTACAGATTGACCATTTATGTATGGTTTTATATATACAGTTTTTTATTTTTTCTAATAAAGCCAAGTTATAGTGTGAATTGCAGATCACTCATTTTAAGTAATCACCGTCGGCATATCGCGTTGTGTTCTTTCCACCAACTGCGAAATCTGTAGCGCAATTTGTATTATTTCTGCCAGTGCGACTTGCGCGTCTAAATGATGTTTGGTGCTATCCGGCTCATACGCTTCTAAATAAATACGCAAGGTTGCGCCCTCAGTACCCGTACCTGAAAGCCTGAATACAATTCGCGAGCCATCGTCAAACAAAATACGAATACCTTGATTGTTGCTGATAGAGCCGTCAATCGAGTCCAGATAGCTAAAATCATCGCAAGTTTTCACCCTATATGAACCGAATTTTTGGCTAGGCAAGGTTTCGAATTGTGCTTTAATGTGCTCCATTACTTCATTGGCGGCCTCAATGGGGATTGCTTCATAGTCGTGGCGCGAATATACATTACGACCAAACTCCGCCCAATGTGCCATGAGAATGACTTCTACGTTCATTTGTCTCACAGCAAGCACATTCAGCCAAAATAACACCGCCCATAAACCGTCTTTTTCACGCACATGGTTAGAACTGGTGCCAAAGCTTTCTTCACCGCACAAGGTGACTTTGCCTGCATCCAGCAAGTTGCCAAAAAACTTCCAACCTGTGGGTGTTTCAAAGCATGGAATGTTTAATTTAGACGCAACGCGATCAACCGCGCCGCTGGTGGGCATGGAGCGCGCGACGCCTACAATGCCATTGGCATAAGCGGGCACTAGCGTTGCATTGGCTGCCAGAACCGCCAAACTATCTGATGGCGTTACAAAAAAGTTTTTACCGAGAATCATATTTCGGTCACCATCACCATCTGAGGCCGCACCGAAATCTAACGCTTGATCACCTGCAAACATGATTTTTACCAAGTCTTCTGCATAGGTTAAATTGGGGTCTGGGTGACCTCCACCAAAATCTTCTGAAGGCACGCAATTCATCAGGCTATCAGCCGACGCACCAAGCCGATTCACAAAAATTTCTTGTGCGTAAGGGCCAGTCACCGCGTACATGGCATCAAACTTCATTTTAAAGCCACTGGATAATAATTTTTTTACGGCTTGAAAATCAAATAAAGAGGCCATTAAATCTGCATAATCGTGCACGGCATCAATCACTTTTACGCTGAATTTGCCATCATCAAAATGCGTTTCACCTAGCGTATCAATATCTATTTTTGGTAAATCTGCAAGCTTATAATTTGCAATCACTTTGCTTTTAGCAAACACCTCATCGGTAATTTTTTCTTGCGCAGGGCCACCATTTCTGATGTTATATTTAATACCAAAATCTCCCTGTGGGCCAGCTTGGTTATGGCTTGCAGACAATATAATGCCGCCAAAAGTATGGTATTTTCGAATGAGATGAGAAGCCGCGGGCGTAGATAAAATACCCGCCTGCCCCACTAAAACGCGCGCAAAACCATTCGCCGCCGCCATTTGGATAACAGTTTGAATCGCATGCCGATTGTAATAGCGCCCATCGCCACCAACAGTGAGCGTAGCATCTGCTGGCACTCCTTCTACTTCAGCCAAGGTATCAAAAATACTTTGCACAAAATTTTCTAAATAATGTGCTTGCTGAAAAACTTTAACTTTCTTGCGTAAGCCAGAAGTGCCAGGTTTTTGGTCATTAAATGGCTGCGTGTTGATAGTTCGAATGTCCATTTTTGTCCCTTATGAATTAAAGAAATTATAGTACAAATGTGAAATAAGATGCGTTTGTGGTAAAAATACCAATATGCGACTCTTATTCAGTCACGACGCACAACTTGTCATTACCAAGCATCTGTAAAAGCATGTGCCACTTTGGTACGGCCTAGACGTTCTGTTCCTTTAGGGCGCGGAACAATCGCTTCAATACGGTTTATTTAAACGCTACGGGTTAAACCGACTGAGCTCAACAATGTGCTCGATCACTTTAATATAGGATTACTTCATTAAAGTTAATGACTTATAGTAGTTTATCGACTGAGTCAATTACCCCCAAGTCTGTACACATTATCAAAATAATAATGGCCTACTATTTTTAACCCATATCATACGGCTAATTTTATTGATAGAATGTTGGTAGAAATTTTTCATTGATTATTCGAAACAAAGTCCCCCATGAAAACACAAGCCAAAACGTCCACCAAAATCAAAACAGTAGCAAGCTCAGTAGCAAAGCCAAAGAAAGCGCTAAAAGCTAAAGCTGTTGTATTGCCTAAACTTACGCCCGTTAAACAAGCTTTACAAAACCATCTTATTTTTTCTACATTCAAGACCAGTGAGGCTGCGACGCCGCGCGATTGGTATGATACGGCTGCGTACACGGTGCGCGACCATGTGGTAGAGCGCTGGGTGAGAACTTCCAGTTCTTATTATGAGCATGACCCTAAACGCATTTATTATCTATCATTAGAATTTTTAATTGGTCGTATGATGAGCAATGCTGCACTCAATTTAGGCATAAAAGATGAGTTAAGTGATGGTTTGCGTGCATTGGGGCATGGCATGGAAGCGGCTGAAGAGATGGAGCATGATGCTGCTTTGGGTAACGGCGGCCTAGGTCGCTTGGCAGCATGCTTTTTGGATTCGATGGCGACCATGGATATTCCTGCAACCGGCTACGGTATCCGCTACGAGTATGGCATGTTTAAGCAATCAATCGAACATGGAGAGCAGGTGGAGAATCCTGACAATTGGCTGCGTTATGGCAATATTTGGGAATTCCAGCGTCCTGAGGCGACCTACGTCATTAAATTTTATGGGCGTGTAATTCAGGTGCCAGAAAACAATCATGGCATAACGCATCACTGGGTGGATGCAGAGCATGTGCTGGCAATGGCCTACGATGTGCCTGTGCCGGGCTATGGTACAGAAACGGTGAATAGTTTACGGTTGTGGTCGGCCAAGGCGTCACGTGAGTTTGATTTGCGCCATTTTAACGATGGCAACTATGAAAAAGCGGTGGAAGAGCGTAACGAAACCGAGACGATTTCAAAAGTGCTTTATCCAAATGATGCCTCTGTGTTGGGTAAAGAATTACGCTTAAAACAACAATACTTCTTTGTGTCAGCTTCTATTCAAGATATTTTGCGCCGTTTTTTAAGCGTACATGAGATGAAAAAGCCAGCAGATTGGCAATTGTTGCCGGAGAAGATTGCGATTCAACTCAACGATACGCACCCCGCAATTGGTGTGGCCGAAATGATGCATCAACTGGTGGATGTGCACCACTTAAATTGGGATTTTGCCTGGAGTCTGGTGAACAAAATTTTTGCTTATACCAACCACACACTGATGCCGGAAGCGCTTGAAACCTGGACCATAGAGCTTTTTGGCACCTTGTTGCCGCGGCATCTGGAAATCATCTACGAAATCAATCATCAATTTTTAACCATGGTCAATCATCATTTCCCTGGCGATGTTGATTTAATTAACCGGGTGTCAATTGTTGATGAATCACACGGTCGCCGCATTCGTATGGCGCATCTGGCGGTGGTAGGCAGCCATACTGTGAATGGTGTTGCGGCTTTGCATAGCGATTTGTTGAAAACGACTTTATTTGCGGATTTTCATAAAATCTTCCCGGGCAAATTGACCAATGTGACCAACGGTATCACACCACGACGCTGGTTGAACCAAGCCAATCCTGGTTTGACAAGCTTGATTGGAAAAGCGATTGGCGATGGCTTCCAAAAAGATTTAACGCAGCTAGTTAAATTGACCCCTTTGGCCGATGATAAAGATTTCAGAAAAGCGTTCCGGGCGGTGAAGTTTGCCAACAAACAACGCTTAGCTGAAAAAAT
>JAKPIR010000368.1 GCA_029549705.1 Pseudomonadota bacterium
TTACGCAGTCGCCAAGGCACGTATTTTTTACCATGCGAAATTGCAAGTGCTTAACCGTGATGATGCATGGAGCATGCTCATGGCACGGCCAAAGTTAGCGCAGGTGACGTTTGGGTTAAATGAGCCGGATGAAGGCGAATATGGGTTACGACAAATCAATGGTGAAACTTGGCTTAGTTTTGGTGATAAGGAACTCATTAATATTTGTGACCTTAAACTATCTGGCTTACACAACGCGGCTAATGTGCTTGCTGCCGTAGCATTGTGTCGAGGTATTGGTATTGATTTTCCGCCAATTATTCAAACCCTTTATAACTTTAAAGGGTTGCCACATCGTGTTGAGTGGATCGCCAACATCGATGATGTAGATTATTACGACGACTCAAAAGGCACGAATGTTGGCGCAACTTGCGCTGCGTTGAGCGGACTACCACAAAAAGTGGTGTTGATTGCAGGTGGTGATGGAAAAGGCCAAGATTTTAGCCCCTTAAAAGAAGCGGTGAATAACAATGCACGTGCTGTCGTGCTAATTGGCCGCGATGCAGCGTTAATTGAAGAAGTTTTGAATGAAACAAACATACCGCTGTATCGAGTGAGCAGTTTGCCTGAAGCAGTCAATGTTTCGAGAAAGCTCGCGCAATCTGGTGATGCGGTACTTCTCTCACCCGCTTGTGCTAGTTTTGATATGTTTAAAAATTATATCCATCGTGCTGAAGTATTTGTAAATGCAGTACATGATCTTGCTGTGAAACACGAGGTATTGTCATGATTACTGCAATGCTGAATCGTGACCGTTTGAACGCGCCCAGCTACGATCAGACATTGCTGTGGGTTGTATTGTGCTTGCTTGGAGTAAGTTTGGTGATGGTGTATTCGGCATCCATCGCCATTGCAGAGGCAGATAAAGGGGTTGGACATAACAGCAGTTATTATCTTGTGCATCAGGCAGCATTTATTTTTGTGGCCATGATTGCAGCTTTTATGGCTTTTAATGTACCCATCGCCTGGTGGCAAAAAATGGCGCCCTATTTATTCTTAATTGGGTTGGCGTTACTTGTGTTGGTGTTGATTCCTGGGATTGGCATTAAGGCGGGAGGAAGTCGTCGCTGGTTAAGATTGTTTGTCATTAATCCACAGCCGTCAGAATTTATGAAACTCTTCGCAGCTATGTACGTAGCAGACTATACCGTGCGCAAAGCGGCTGTCATGGATAGCTTTACAAAAGGTTTCATGCCAATGTTAGTCGTGATGCTGCTGGTGGGCGGTTTGCTATTACGTGAACCAGATTTTGGTGCATTTGCCGTTATTGCGGCAATTTCAATATCCATCTTGTGGTTGGGTGGCATTAATGGGCGGATATTTGCGGGCCTCTTAGTGTTACTCGTTGTTGGGTTTATTTTTCTGATTTGGAGTTCGCCCTACCGCTTGGAACGTGTCATTGGATTTATGGATCCCTGGGCCGATCCCTATGGAAAAGGGTATCAACTATCTCATGCACTCATTGCGTTTGGCCGCGGCGAATGGTTTGGCGTGGGCCTGGGTGCAAGTGTAGAAAAGCTACTCTATCTACCAGAGGCGCATACAGACTTTTTGTTGGCAGTGATTGCAGAAGAAATTGGCTTTATTGGCGTACTGGCGGTAATTGGCATGTTTGTTTGGATAGTGGTACGTGCATTTGGTATTGCCAAAGAGGCCATTGAAAACGAACGCTATTTTGCAGCGCTTTTGTCGCAGGGTATTGGTGTTTGGATTGGCGTACAGGCAATTATCAATATTGGTGTCAACATGGGCTTGTTACCAACTAAGGGCCTGACATTGCCACTTTTATCGTTTGGTGGCAGTAGCATGCTAGCGAATTGTATTGCGATGGCGATTATGCTCAGAATTGATTATGAAAACCGTCGCTTGCAAAAAGGATTGCCAGCATGAGTAAAACCATCATGATTATGGCCGGTGGCACTGGCGGCCATGTGTACCCTGCAATGGCGGTGGCCGATTATTTAACGTCGCTGGGCTGGAAAATTGTATGGCTTTGCACAGAAGGTGGCATGGAAAACCGTCTCATCGCGAATAAAAATTATGATAAAGCAACAATTGCTATGCAAGGCGTGCGTGGTAAAGGCTTGCTGGGCTGGATGAAATTGCCAATCACATTGCTGCGTGCGTTTAGCCAAAGTGTTAAGGCACTTCAGCAACACCAACCGAATGTTGTATTAGGAATGGGCGGCTTCGCAGCCTTTCCCGGCGGGCTAATGGCAAGGTTATTAGGCAAGCCATTGGTCATCCATGAGCAAAACTCAGTGGCGGGCTTAACTAATAAAGTGTTGGCGAAATTCGCAACGCGTGTATTGGCGGCTTTTCCTGCGGCTTTTGGTAGCAAGGCGCAATTGGTAGGCAACCCAGTAAGGGCAGATATTTGCAATGTTCCTGCGCCTGAAGCACGTTTTGCTTCGCATACAGGCGCATTACGATTGTTGGTCGTAGGTGGCAGTTTAGGGGCGCAAGC
>JAKPIR010000391.1 GCA_029549705.1 Pseudomonadota bacterium
CCACCGGCGGCACTTCAGATGGGCGCTTTATTGCGGACATCTGCAAACAAGTGATTGAATTTGGCCCGCTCAACGCCACCATTCATAAACTCAATGAATGCGTGGGTGTGGCCGACATTGAACCACTCAAAGAAACCTATAAACTGACCATGAAAACCTTACTCAAATGACCGTGTACGCACAAGCTGCGCAAGAACTCCATACCATTCGCGATTGGCTGCGCTTTGCCGTCAGCCAATTTGAAAACTCGGATATTTTTTACGGCCATGGCACGGACAACAGTTACGACGAAGCCGTGTGGCTCATCATGAGCGCACTGCATTTGCCGATGGAAACGCTCAATAATTTTCTTGATGCACGTTTGACTCAATTGGAGCGTGACAAATTGGCGCAGTTCATTGAGCAGCGCATCACCAAACACACGCCAACGGCATATTTGCTCAAAGAAGCCTGGCTGCAAGGCTTTAAATTCTATGTGGATGAACGTGTGCTGATTCCACGCTCATTCATTGCTGAGTTGCTGGTGAACGACCTTAGCCCGTGGATTGAATTCCCCGAAATGATAGAAAGCGCGGCCGATATTTGTACAGGCAGCGGCTGTTTAGGCGTGCTGCTGGCGAATAGCTTTCCAAATGCCGCCATTGATGTAGTAGATATTTCGCAAGATGCTATTGATGTGTGCAACATTAATATTGCGAATTATGGTTTAGAAAACCAAATCACCGCCATCAAATCTGACATGTTCAGCGCATTAGCAGGCAAAAAATACGACATCATCATCAGCAATCCACCCTATGTGGACGCGCCTTCAATGGCGGCGCTGCCTGCAGAATACCAAAATGAGCCGCAACTGGCGCTTGGCAGCGGCACAGCCGGCTTGGATCACACGCACACCTTACTGCGCGAAGCGGCCAGTTATCTTAATGACGACGGCTTATTAATCGTCGAAATCGGCCATAATCGTGAAGCGCTGGAAGCCGCTTACCCCAACACCATTTTCAACTGGCTTGAAACGTCATCTGGCAATGAGTTTGTATTTTTGCTCACTAAAGAACAGTTAATTTAAAGTCACTGTTACCTTATTCACTCGCACCATTCACCAGGCCACTCTATTTTGAATTCCACCCAAACGGCTAGCCCCACCATCGCATGGCAAGAAGCAGGCAATACTAAAACCAGCGTCTGGCATTCTGAAAACCATGCGCCAACGCCTAAGCGCGTGCAAATTGCCGATGACACCATCAAAGCGGATGACGCCTATAAACTGTGTTGTGAGGGCACTGCTTTGCTGTGGCGCGGTGATTTTCAAAATGCCAAACACTTATTGCAGGCGCTGTCGCGCCGCATAGACCGCCCGGGCAAAAAACCTAAAAAAGCCGCCAGCACCATGCTGGAAGCGTTTCATTTACATCGTCAGGCGCAATCACAAAAAGCCCGCATTCTGGGCATGCTCGTCATTGAACTGAGCGTGGGCTACAACATTCATTTACGCCGCGCACCCGACGTGAAAGCCGCTTGCGAACATGCTTACGGCAAAAGCACAGAAAATATCGTGGTTTCACTGCGCGAGATTTTAGGCATAATTGGCGCCTATGAATGGCACAAAAACGGTGTTGAAATTCCTGCTATCAACAATAAAATCTACCCAAGTTACGGCGTTTTTTCACCGATTCGCGGCGAATATTTAGACTTGGTCGATACCGCGCCGCTACCGGTGCCTTGCAACCTCGCGTTTGATATCGGCACCGGCACTGGCGTGCTGGCTGCGGTGCTGGCCAATCGCGGCATCACCAAAGTGGTCGCCACTGACACCTCTCACCGCGCCCTAGATTGCGCGCTGTATAACATCAACCAACTTGCGCTAAAAAATCACGTCGCACTGGTAGAAGCCGATTTATACCCAAAAATAGATTACGGCAACGCGGATTTAATCGTCTGCAATCCGCCATGGCTGCCCGCGCATCCAAGCTCTGCCTTAGAGTCAGCTGTGTATGATGAAAAAAGCAAAATGCTCAAAGGTTTTTTAAACGGACTCAATGCACGTTTAACCAAAACAGGCGAAGGCTGGCTAATCCTCTCAGATTTTGCCGAACATTTAGGCTTGAGAACGCGTGAAGAACTGTTGCGCTGGATTGAAGAGGCCGGTTTAAAAGTCATTGACCGCATGGATACCAAAGCCAAACACAGCAAAACGCTTGACGCCAGCGACCCGCTAAATGCGGCAAGAAAGGCTGAGGTCACTTCATTGTGGCGGTTAGGGCGCGCTTAACAAAAACGCATTTTAATCTGTTTTTGTACGTTACCCTTTTGACCTGCTCTGCAAGCCTTTATTTATAAGGGTTGCAGAGGCGTGGTTTTCGCTCGAGAGAAAATACGTAGCTAAATTAAGATAAAAAATGCGTTTACCATCAATTTTTAATCTTTATCGCCACAAGGTTGCTTTGCACAAACCCCGTAAATGGTGAGCGAATGGTCTTGCATTTTAAAGCCCAATTTTTCAGCCGCGCTGATTTGCCTTTTTTCAATTTCAGCATCGTAGAACTCTTCCACGCGGCCGCATTTAATACAAACAATATGGTCGTGATGATTACCGCCATTCAACTCAAACACCGCTTTACCGCTTTCAAAATGGTGACGGATCAGCAGGCCCGCCTGTTCAAATTGTGTGAGTACGCGGTATACCGTAGCCAAGCCGACATCTTCACCTGCGCCTATCATCACCTTGTAAATATCTTCTGCAGATAAATGGCGCTCTTTACTATTTTCAAACAAGCTCAAAATTTTAAGCCGCGGCAGTGTGGCCTTAAGCCCTGCGTTTTTTAAGTCAGATTGATCATGCATGCTCGTGTACTCTTAAATAAAATGAACGGCAAAAAGCCCGTAAAAGTGGTGCCAGAATTTTGGGGGTTCAATGTCAACGTGTTATATTAACGCTTATTCAAATTAAAGTCATATTATGCGTATTTTATCTTTTTTGCGTTATCCCATCCTCTTTTTAGCCCTGCTTTGCACTGCGTGCGGCACTGCACTGCCCACCGTTAAACCATTTAAGCTGGATGTACAGCAGGGTAACGTGGTGACGTCTAAAATGTTGTTACAGTTGCGCCCCGGCATGACCAAGTCGCAAGTGCGCTTTATTATGGGCACGCCGCTGATTCAGGATAGCTTTCACGGCAACCGCTGGGATTACGTCTACCAAATGCGCGAGAGCGGCAAAATCACCGAGCAACGCCGTGTGATTTTAGACTTTGAAAACGAATTATTAAAATCGGTGCGCGGTGATGTCGCACCATCTGCCAGCGACAAGGCAGCCACAGATTCAGCAGCGCCAAATGCTGGCCCGCGTACCATTAACCCAACGCCAAAACCGCAAGAAAAGGGCATGTTGGATAAACTCAAATTCTGGAAAAAAGATGAAGCCGCACCTGCGACTGAAGCCAAACCAAATGAGTCAAAATCAGGTGACACTAAACCAGTTGAAGAGCCAAAGCAAACTTTAGAGGCCTTTGACGCACCCGCAGCGACTGAAAGCAAAGAAACGGCTGCCCCAGCAGAGTTGATGCCGGCACCACAAGAGGAAGTGAAATCAATTTTAGCTGTGCCGATTGAAGGCATTGCGCTACCAGCGCCAACAACTGAAGCACCCGCAGCAGTTGAATCAGCACCGATTGAAAGCAAGCCCGCTAAAACGCCTAGCAAAATTGAACCTGTAAAAGTCGTGCCTGAAAAAGTGGTTCCGACAGCACCCAAGGTTGAAGAAATCAAACCTGTAGAAAAAGCCGTGGAAAAAGCAATTGAAACGCCCAAAGCTAGTGCCGCGAAAGAATCGCTACCTGTTAAAACCGAGGCTAAGCCGATTGTAAAAGAAGTGGCAAAGCCAAAACCTGTGCCAAGCCCAATTGAGCCTGACATGAGCGATTTACCTGAAGAAGGTTCACCCACCTTCTTCGACAAAATGCTGGAAAAAATCGGGTTTTGATTTTTCAGTGAAAACTAACTCGCGCAGCGATGTTACGTTGTAGCTAAAAAATCGGGTTTTGATTTTTCAGTGAAAACTAACTCGCCTAGCGATGTTACGTTGTAGCTAAATGATTGGTTTTAATAAATTAGGTATTTTTAATTATGGCAAATCCTTTAAAAGTCGTTATTGCTGGCTGCACAGGCCGTATGGGACACGTATTACTCGAAAGCGTATTTGCTGACGCTGATCTCAAATTGCACGGCGCGCTCGATCGCACGGGTAACCCACAACTAGGCCGAGATGCTGGCGAACTGTTCGGCAAACAGGCGTCAGTAGCCATCACCGACAACCTGGATGAAGCACTCAACAATGCCGACGTGCTGGTAGATTTCACACGTCCGGAAGCCAGTATGCAATACCTTGCCGCCTGCGAAAAAGCCAATGTGAAATTGGTCATCGGCACAACCGGGTTTTCTGCAGAAGAAAAATCCATCATCGCCAAAACTGCAGAAAACATCAGCATTGTGTTTGCGCCTAATATGAGTGTCGGCGTCACGCTGCTCATCAATTTGGTGGAACAAGCAGCGAAAGTATTGGCTGAAGGTTACGACATTGAAGTGGTTGAAATGCACCACCGGCATAAAGTAGATGCGCCTTCCGGCACCGCGCTACGCCTGGGCGAAGCGGCTGCCCATGGTATTGGCAAAACCTTAAGTGAATGCGCTGTTTACGCGCGTGAAGGTGTAACGGGTGAACGCGAAGCAGGCACCATTGGCTTTGCCACACTGCGTGGTGGCGATGTGGTGGGCGACCATACGGTGGTGCTGGCGGGGGTTGGTGAGCGTGTAGAACTCACGCATAAAGCCAGCAGTCGCGCAACCTTTGCACTGGGCGCACTACGTGCCGCCAAGTTTTTAGCCAATAAAAAAACAGGCTTGTACGACATGCAAGATGTGCTTGGATTTAAATAACTTTAAGCCACTTTTAGCGTAAAAATAAAGTCTGTTTTAGCACGATTAATCTCTCGAGAAAAAAATAATGCTCTGAGAGCCTTGTAAATAAAGGCTATCAGAGCATCGAAAAAGGTTGTGCTTAAAAAAACGGGTTTTTTGGCAATCACGGTTCAACCGCGTCCACGGTTTCGATCGCTTTTTTTCTGCATGGCAGGAGCACTTAAATCGCTTCCTTGACGCACGCGGCGGTTGGCGGGTCTTTTGGGTTTGCTACTATTGACTGCAGGCTTTTTGCTAGCAGAGTTTGGTCTATCGTTGCTACGAAACGGCTTTCTGTCACCCTCATCACGCGGTGGCCTATCTAGCGCGCTCACGCGCTGTTTGCGCACTTTAGGCACAAATACGCTGGTGGATTTATCTTTTTCGCGCTGCGTGAGTTGCCTTAAAGGCGCTTTTGGCACGGGCAGACCTGCCCATTCTAACAAGCCGACCACTTCTTTTTGTTCAAGCTTGAGCATCGTGCCGCGTTTCACGCGTGGTGGTAAATTCACGGGGCCAAAGCGCACGCGCATGAGGCGGCTCACGGGTAATTGAAACGCCTCAAACAAGCGTCGTACTTCGCGGTTGCGGCCTTCACGCAAAATCACTTGATACCAGTGATTAGCCCCCTCTCCGCCTTGCGGACGAATGCTGTCAAAGTTGGCAGGGCCGTCTTCTAGCTCAATGCCTTCGGTGAGTTGCGTCATTTGGCCTTCTGTCAGCTCTCCAAAAATGCGCACGGCGTATTCCCGCTCGACTTCATAACGCGGGTGCATAAAATGATTCGCCAACTCACCAGAAGTCGTAAAAATCAATAATCCGCTGGTATTCATATCCAAGCGGCCAATGGCAATCCACTTACCGTGTTTTATTTTTGGCAGCTTATCAAACACACTGGCGCGGCCTTCTGGGTCATCCTGGCTGACGATTTCGCCTTCCGGCTTATGGTAAATCAACACTTGGGGTAATTCAGCCTCAAACGGTAATTTGAGCGGACGGCTATCTAAACGCACCACATCATGCTCGGTCACGCCTTGCCCAACCACAGCAGGTTTTCCATTCACCGTCACGCGGCCGCTTTCAATCAACAACTCCATATCACGCCGTGAACCCAAGCCAGCTAGCGCTAATAGCTTATGGAGGCGCTGCGTGGGCGCTGGTGGCGCGTTTTCATCGACTTCAATCTTCTTGAAATCGGTTTTGGGGCGACGCGGGGTCGCCTGTGGGTCGCGCTGGGTTTTAAAGGGACGTGCCATAGTGATTTACTAACTTAATTGAATAACTGGCATTTTACCGCATAAGCTGATAATTGCTTTATTTAAAGTATGCCTAAAGAATATCCGTTCGTGCTGAGCTGGTCGAAGGCATTGTGCTTCGACCATTCGACAAGCTCATGGCTTCAGCACGAACGGCTTGATAGAGTAGCTAACTATCCAACGGCATTTCTTGCTGTGCAAAATCTTCCATCGGTGGCAATTCGGCCAATGAACGTAAATTCAAATCATCTAAAAAATGTTTGGTGGTAGCATACAAGGATGGCCTGCCTGGCACTTCGCGCTGGCCGACCACATCAATCCAATCACGCTCTTGCAATTGACGCATCACGTTGGGGTTCACCGCCACCCCGCGAATTTCCTCAATATCGCCACGCGTCACAGGCTGACGGTAGGCAATAATCGCCAAGGTTTCCATCACGGCGCGTGAATATTTGGGCTGCTTTTCTGGGTTGAGCCGCGCAATAAATTCGCTATATTCGGCCTTGGCCTGAAAGCGATAACCCGTTGCCACCTGCACTAGCTCCATGGTGCGAGCATCCCAATCTATCTTCAACTCATCCAACACCATGCGCAAAGTCGCGCGCTCCATGCGACCAGCAAACAGCTTGAGCATATCATCTAAGCTTAAAGGCTGTGGCGAGGTGAGCAAGGCGGCTTCCAGCACTTGCTTCATTTCTATGATGTTTTCGGGTTCTTTCATCGTGTTTCTCAAAATAAGCAATCAATGTAGGAGCGCAATTTATTGCGCGAAATCCGAACCTATTACCACCGCATTCGCGCAATAAATTGCGCTCCTACCCATTCACCTGCAAATAAATCGATGAAAAAGCTTCTTGCTGCGTAATGCGAATTAAACCTTCTTTGGCCAGCTCTAAAATGGCTAAAAAGTTCACCACTAATTTGGGCAAGCCATCGTTCACGATATCGAATAATTGTGAAAACTCTACCAAACCATCCGCCTTTAAGCGGCGTAAAATTTGGCTCATGTGCTCGCGCACGGACAGCTCGGCTCTTCCAATTTTATGGTGGCTATTGAGTTTGGCGCGTTTTAGCACATTGCGCCACGCTTCTGCCAGCTCATCCAAACTTACTTCAGGTGGTTTAATTTCGCTGATATGCTGATAATAAGCCGCCGCCACCGCAAACTCTTCACCCACTTTTGGCATGTCATCTAAACGCTGGGCGGCGAGTTTAATCGCCTCATACTCCATCAAGCGGCGCACTAACTCAGCGCGTGGGTCGTCATCAATAGCAATTTCGGCAGGTTTTGGCAGCAACATGCGCGATTTAATTTCAATCAACATGGCCGACATCAGCAGATAGTCACCCGCTAACTCCAGCTTAATCGCCTGCATTTTTTCTACATATACCATATATTGGCGCGTTAAATCCGCCATGGGAATATCCAGAATATCAAGATTATGCTTGCGGATGAGATACAACAGCAAATCAAGCGGGCCTTCAAACGACTCTAAATACACCTCCAACGCATCAGGCGGAATGTATAAATCTTGCGGAAGCTCGCATAGCGTTTCGCCTTTGATTTTTGCGTTGAAGGAAGTTTCTAGCAAAATAACTGCTCTTAACTGTAACTCAAACCCATCGCGTCCCGTACATCTCGCATGGTCTCACGCGCCAATTTACGCGCTTTTTCACAGCCTTCTGCCACAATATTTTTCACTAAAGTGGGGTCTTCAGCATATTGTGCGGCGCGTTCTTGAATCGGTTTGAGTTCTTTTAACACACCTTCAATCACGGGGCCTTTGCACTCTATGCAGCCAATCGTGGCATTTTTACAGCCATTTTGCACCCATTGTTGGGTGGTTTCGTCGGAATAAATTTCATGCAGTTGCCAAACGGGGCATTTGGCTGGGTCGCCAGCATCAGTGCGGCGAATGCGTGCGGGGTCGGTGGGCATGGTTTTGATTTTTTTGGTAATTGCCTCAGGGTCTTCACGCAATGAAATGGTGTTGTTGTATGACTTGGACATTTTTTGCCCATCCAAACCCGGCATTTTTGAGGCTGGGGTGAGTTTATATTCTGGCTCGACCAAAATAATTTTACCGCCACCTTCCAAATAACCGAGCAGGCGTTCCTTATCGCCCATGCTCATGCCTTGCTGTTCTTCTATCATGGCGCGTGCAGATTCCAGCGCTTCTTCATCGCCGCTTTGTTGGTAGGCGTTACGCATTTCTTCATATAAGGTTGCGCGTTTGCTGCCCAGCTTTTTAATGGCAGCCTCAGCCTTTTCTTCAAAGCCTTTTTCTTTACCGTAAATGTGGTTAAAGCGGCGGGCAATTTCACGGGTAAATTCAATATGCGGAATTTGATCTTCGCCCACAGGCACTTGCGTAGCTTTGTAAATTAAAATATCGGCACTTTGTAGCAAGGGGTAACCTAAAAAGCCGTATGTAGATAAATCTTTGCTGGATAACTTTTCTTGTTGGTCCTTATAAGTGGGCACGCGCTCTAGCCAGCTGAGTGGGGTAATCATGCTGAGTAAAGTGTGCAATTCAGCGTGTTCTGGCACTCTTGATTGTATAAAAATGGTGGCGTTAGCTGGGTCAACGCCAGCTGCGAGCCAGTCGATGACCATTTCCCACACCGATTCTTCAATAATTTCTGGCGTATCGTAATGCGTGGTTAAGGCGTGCCAATCGGCCACAAAAAACAGGCACTCATGCTCGTGCTGCAGACGAATCCAGTTTTTGAGTACGCCGTTGTAATGCCCTAAATGCAGGTTGCCTGTTGGGCGCATGCCCGATAAAACGCGTTCGATTGCCATGTAGTGAATAACCTTAAATAAAATAGGTGATGATTATAACAAGTTAACAAAACTGTAGATGAAGTTAGAAGTAAGATTGACCAACGGGCCCAGCACCATACCTAACACGCCTGTAAAAAGTAGTGCGATTAAAATAAAAAAGCCGTAACGTTCAATTTGCGCAAAAGGCCTTGCTAAATGATGCGGCAATAAGCTCACCGCAATGCGGCCGCCATCTAGTGGTGGCAGTGGCAATAAATTTAACACCATCAGCACAATATTGATGCTCACCCCCGCTTTTGCCATGAGTCCAAGCGGCACAGCGATGGCTTCTGGTGCGCTGAGAGCCAACTTAAACATCAATGCCCAAAATACCGCCATGATAAAGTTTGAAGCTGGCCCCGCAGCTGCTACCCAAAGCATGTCTTTTTTAGGATTACGCAACGCGCCAAAATTAACGGGAACGGGTTTTGCCCAGCCAAATAAAATACCGCCCAATATAACCGTTAAAGCTGGTAGTAAAATGGTGCCGAAAGGGTCAATATGCTTGAGAGGGTTTAGGGTAATGCGCCCAGCATTAAAAGCCGTCATGTCGCCAAAATGTCTTGCCGCATAACCATGCGCGGCTTCATGCACGGTAATGGCAAATATAATTGGAATTGCATAAATGATTATTTTTTGTATGATGGATAGTTCCATTTTAATTTTCTTTTCTATAAAGATTTTATTGGGTTTAGACGCGGGTTTAATCTACTTCGTTTAAGCCAAAAGGCGCTAAATCGCCCTGCCCAGCACGAATCAGCACTGGTGCTTCAGCAGTCAAATCGATTACCGAAGTAGCCCTTGGCGTGCAATGTCCTGCGTCAATCACTAAATCAACCAAACGCTCTAAACGCTCACGGATTTCCCATGCTTCGCTCAACACATCGTCCTCACCGGCAATGTGCAAGGTCATGCTCAATAGTGGCGCATCAATGGCTTCTAATATGGCTTGCACCACGATATGTTGCGGTACACGAATACCCACCGCACTGCGTTTTGGATGCTGCAATTTTCGCGGGACTTCTTTTGTCGCATTTAAAATAAAAGTATACGCCCCAGGGGTATTCGCTTTGAGCAAACGAAACTGGCTGTTGCTGACGATTGCATAATTTCCCAGTTCACTTAAATTGCGACACACCAGCGTGAACAGATGCTTATCATCCACGCCGCGAATTTGACGAATACGCGCTTGTGCATCAGCAAAGCCCAACATGCAACCCAGTGCGTACCCAGAATCAGTCGGATACGCAATCACACCGCCTTCACGTAAAATTTCTGCCGTATGCGCAATTAAACGCGGCTGTGGATTTTCTAAATGAATATTGAATAGCTGTGACATGGCTTACGCTGCGACAACCTGCACTTCGGGCCAATCTTGCCACACCGGCACACAATTGGCAGGCAGGGGCGGCAAATAGCCCATTTCCATAAAACTGATGCCTTGCCCGTGATAGTCCGACCCTTGTGACGACTTTAACCCAAACTGATGCGCCAGTTTTGCGAATTGCTGATATTGAGGCGGTGTGTGACTGCTTGTCACCACTTCTATCGCTACGCCGCCGTAACTTCTAAACTCATGCATCAACAGCAACATATTAATGATGCCTAAATCATAACGACCCGGATGCGCAATCACCGGAATACCGCCGCTATCCAAAATGAGTTTTACTGCCTGCACCAAGGTCATCCACTGATGATTGACATAGCCCGGTTTGCCTTTCACCAGATATTTTTTAAAGACTGATTTGGTATCTTTGGCGTAACCTTTTTCAGCTAAAAAACGGGCAAAATGTACACGGGTGATAATCGCCTGCTTGGCAATGGCTTTTGCGCCCTCGTAGGCATCTGGAATGCCGGCTTTGGCAAGGCTTTCGGCCATTTCTCTTGCACGCGCATCACGGTCAATATGTACTTGATTTAATGCGCTTTTTAAGGCTTTGTTATCTGGGTTGATTTTCAAACCGACGATATGCAAGGTACGTTTTTTCCAAGTAACAGAAATCTCAACGCCATTGATAAAAGTAATGCCATGTTCATCAGCCACCTGCCTTGCCACTTTCAGGCCACCGACATCATCATGGTCAGTTAACGCCAGCACATTCACGCCTTGCCTTGCTGCGTATGCAACCAAGTCTTCAGGTGCAAGCATGCCATCAGAAATGGTAGAGTGGCAATGTAAATCAATTTTTAACGACATAAGCCCAATCAAATGTAAATTAAATGCGCATGCGCCTAATATTTAGAATTAAACGTTAAAATTATCCCTTGCGGCATCTTAGCTATCATAGCAAAATAACGCTTTTCGCTAAAGCACTGTTATACATTGATGTTTTTTTAAGCGTCCATTCCTGATTTGACTCGCCAACCCAAAAGTTATCCCTCATGAAAAAATTCCTATTTGATTTATTTCCGGTGCTCATGTTCTTCATCACCTTAAAAGTGGCTGAAAAAACCGCATCAGCCGGCCTTTGGTTAGCAGAAATTTTTGCGACTTTAGGACTAGCAGTTACCGTAAAACCTGATTTAGTGCCGGTGATGCTGGCAACGGTGGCGGTGATTATTGCCACGGTGATACAAGTGGCCTGGGTTAAAGTTAAACACGGCAAAGTGGATAACATGCTACTCATCAGCGCAGCGCTTATTGTGTTACTCGGTGGCATGACTTTATATTTTCAAAATGACGGTTTTATTAAATGGAAACCAACGGTGCTTTACTGGCTATTTTCGGTGGTGCTGATTGCCGCAGAGCTGTTTTGGCATAAAAACCTCATCAAAGCCATGATGGGTCACGCGATGGAACTGCCAGAATTAGTCTGGAAAAAATTAAATTATTCTTGGGCGGTTTTTTTTATATTGCTAGGCATCCTCAATTTATACGTGGCCTTTAATTACTCCATTGACACTTGGGCGAGCTTTAAGCTATTTGGTGCCACAGGCATTATGTTTGTGTTTATTATTGTGCAAACGCTCATGCTCAATAAATATTTGCCGAAAGAGGACTCCAAATAATGTGGTATGCCATCATCGCTGAAGATACACCCAATAGCCTTGAAAAACGCCTGAGCGCTCGGCCCGCTCATTTGGCTCGCCTGACTGCCTTGCAAGAGGCAGGCCGTTTGCTGTTAGCAGGGCCTTTTCCAGCGATAGACAGCACCGACCCAGGGCCTGCAGGCTATAGCGGTAGTTTAATCGTGGCTGAATTTTCAAGCCAAACAGAAGCAGATACCTGGGCAAATGATGACCCTTTTGTTCACGCTGGCGTTTATGCCAACGTGATTGTGAAACCTTTTCGCAAAACGCTACCCTAAGCAAGCGTCATGAATTTAATTACAGAAATTACTGACCGCCTGCAAAGTTTAGAACCCAGCCAGTTGGAAATCATTGATGAAAGCGCCCAGCACAAGGGCCATGCAGGCAATACCGGTGGCGGGCACTTTAAACTAAAAATAACAAGCTCGCATTTTTCTCAAAAATCGCAGATAATGCGGCATCGTCTTATTTATCAACTGGTTGCCGACTTAATTCCTAATAAAATTCACGCGTTGAGCATACAAGCGCTTGCGCCAAGTGAACCTTAACCAATCCTAATTTTTTTTAATTTTAACTTTTATCCATGAGGAATCTTGCATGAAATTTACCCAAACCTTAATTGCAGCGGCGATTATCACGTTAGCCCCTGCCGCATTTGCCGCTGAAACTATTGCCACCGTCAATGGTAAAGGCATCAATAAATCTGTCTACGACTACATTGCCAAAGACGCATCCGCACGCGGCCAAAAAATTGATGACCAAGTCAAAGATGCCATCACTAACAAATTGGTTGATTCTGAAATCGTTTACCAAGAAGCTGTCAAACTTGGCCTTGATAAACAACCAGATTACTTGGCACGTGAAGAACTCTCACGTCGCGAATTGTTGACTTCAGCCTACTTGCAGGATTTTGTGAAGAAAAATCCTATTTCTGAAGCAGACACCAAAGCCGCTTATGAAGAATACAAAAAAGCTTATGGCGACAAAGAATACAGCGCACGCCATATTTTGGTAAAAACAGAAGCGGAAGCCAAAGAAATTATCGCCAAATTACAAAAAGGTGGCGATTTTGCAAAAGTCGCGAAAGAAAAATCTTTAGACCCAGGCTCTAAAGATAAAGGCGGCGATTTAGGCTGGTTCTCACCCGCTACCATGGTAAAACCATTCAGCGATGCCGTGGCTGCGCTACCTAAAGGCAAAACAACTGCCGAGCCAGTGCAAACGCAATTTGGCTGGCATGTAATTAAATCCATTGACTCACGTGCAGCACAACCATTGGCTTACGACAAAGTAAAAGATGGCCTGCAAAAAAATCTGCAACAACGTAATTTAGAAAAAATGATGGCTGACTTACGTAGCAAAGCTAAAATTGATATTGCTAAATAAGTTTTAACTTCGTCATAGCAAACCAAAAGGACTCGTATTCGAGTCCTTTTTTTTGGCCGATATTCACTGAAACAAGCACAAGCGCAAAACAGCGTGTTGCTATAAAACACCCGCTAAAACAGGGTGGTTTTACCCCCAACCTTTTTGATACCTCTGGAAGCCTTATAAATAAAGGCTCGCAGAGCAGTTAAAATTCCTCGAGAGCAATTTATCCAAATTAAATGATAGCTCAGACTTACTTTTAAGTGCTTAAACACCGCCAAAATCTACATGGAGCAAACCTAAAAAAATGACTTCAATATGCGCTAGGTCAAAATAGATGCAGGGTAACAATGCCATACTCAAGTTCGGCTTTACCATGCCGACACTAAAATATTACCGTCGCAGGCTTTCATTTTTTATTTATTGTGTGCAATAATAAGAATTATTATCATTTACTAAAAGTTTGATTGTAAAGATGCAATTATTATCACAACTCAGCATTGGCACCACTGCAGTAATCGCGGCCATCGAGGCCGATGAATCATTGTTTCATCGCCTATCTGCACTTGGGTTTAGAGTAGGCAAACCGCTCAGCATTATTCGGCGCGCCAATTTTAAAGGGCCACTGCAAGTACGCCTAGGCACGACAGATGTGATTTTACGTGCTGCTGAAGCCGCGCGCATTCATATCAACACGCACTAATATGAAACGTATCGCATTATTAGGCATGCCCAACACGGGGAAATCCACCCTGTTCAATCGCATTAGCGGCGCATCGGCGCGCGTTGGCAATTGGCCTGGCATTACGGTAGATTTAATGAGCGCCAAAATTTTAATGGGCGGACATATTGCGGAACTGATTGATTTACCTGGCATTTATGACTTGCATGGCTTTTCTGAGGATGAGCAGGTCGTTCGCCATTTTTTAGCCCATAATGCGGTGGATTTAGTCATTATTTTACTCAATAGTTCGCAAATTGACCGCCAGCTTTCTTTAGTGTTACAAATCAAAAAGCTTAACTTGCCTGCTGTGCTGGCGCTCAACATGGCCGATGAGGCCAAACGGGCTGGCATCAGCATTGATACCGAAAGCTTGACGCGCGAACTCAACATGCCCGTCATTTCCATCAGCGCGAAGTTTGGCGATGGCCTGCCAAAAGCCTTGCAAGCAGCAGCCACCATTATCAATCAAAACAAAACCGCTACTGACCCGCAGCAAATTAGCCAACTGTTGCAAGAGGATAATCAAATCGAGCGCGAGATGGAGCAATTGATTGCGCATCATGTGCAGATTCCAGCAACACTGAGTGATAACACCACCGATAAAATTGACCGCATCTTGCTGCACAAATGGTTTGGCCTGCCCATTTTTTTTGCGGCAATGTTCTTACTATTTCAGTTTATTTTCACCGCTGGCAAACCGCTACAAGATGGCCTCGCCTGGGCGCTTGATTTATTTCGCACCGCTGCACTTGAGCCGCTTTTTGCCAGTAGCCCCGCTTGGCTAAGCGGGCTCATGCTCGATGGCGTTTTTAATGGTGTAGCTACGGTAGCCGCGTTTGTGCCGATTATTATTCTGTTTTTTCTGGTGATGTCGATGGTGGAAGACAGTGGTTATTTATCACGCGCGGCTTTTCTCATGGATGCACTCATGGCAAAAATGGGCTTGGACGGCCGCGGTTTTGTGATGATGCTGATGGGCTTTGGCTGCAACGTGCCAGCCCTGATGGGCACGCGCATTATGCGCTCAAAGCCAATGCGTCTACTCACCATGCTAGTCATTCCGCTCTCGCTTTGTTCTGCGCGATTACAAGTATTCATATTTATGATTACTGCGCTCTTTACCGCTAAGCAAGCACCATTTGTCTTGTTCACGTTGTATGTGATGAGTTTTGCTACCATGTTTTTAACAGCGTTGCTGTTTCAGGGCCAATATAAAAATGCTGAGCCTTTTATATTAGAATTACCACCCTACCGCTTCCCCACCCTGCGGCAAATCGTGTTGCGTGGCTGGCATGAGGTCAAACACTTTCTTAACCGCGCAACCAAGTTCATCATCATTGGTGTGGTGCTGGTTTGGCTGTTGACGAACTTTCCAAGTGACGTACCGCCCGCCAGCAGCGGCACCTATGCAGGGCAAATCGGCGCATTATTTGCACCAATACTCGACCCCATCGGCATTAACAGTCAATTGGCCATTGCCCTGATTTTTGGCTTTGTGGCTAAAGAAATCGTGGTGGGTTCGCTTGCTGTGATTTACGGCATGCAGGGCGATGCACTTATGGCGCAAATGGCAACGCAAGTCGATTGGGTGCAAGCCATGAGTTTTATGCTGTTTACCTTAATTTATACGCCTTGTTTATCTACCGTGGCAACCTTGAGAAGTGAATCTAAGAGCAGTGCTTTTATGTGGCTGTCCATTGTGTGGTCACTCTGCCTTGCTTGGGTGGTCAGCTTTGTGTTTTATCAAGGTGCGCGCGCGCTGGGGTTTTAAGCCGCTAGAATTTTAGCCACTTTAGCTGCCTGTAATTTTATACTGTGTACTATTTGGCGATATAAT
>JAKPIR010000403.1 GCA_029549705.1 Pseudomonadota bacterium
GAAATTGAAGGTTTGAGCTACGAAGAAATTGCTACCATCATGGGCTGTCCTATTGGCACGGTGCGCTCACGTATTTTTAGGGCGCGTGAAACAATTTCGTTGAAATTAAAACCGTTACTTGACACACCAGATAATAAAAGGTGGTAAGTACGGCTTAGTTAAAATGCATAAAAGATTTGTAAAAAAGATTGATTTAAAACTAAAGTGGTAGAAGTTTAGGGGTAAGTTATGAACGAACAATTATCAGCATTCATCGATGATGAAGTATCAACGGATGATGCCAAGCACTTGTTGTCGGCACTCAATAGCAGCGCTGAAGTCAGCGAAGCTTGGGCGCAGTACCATTTAATTGGTGATGTAATGCGCGGATCAATCACGCTGCGTAGTAGTTTCAAACACGATTTGATGCAAAAAATTGAACAGGAACCTACTGTACTTTCGCCCAATGCTGCGTTGATACACCAAGAATCATCACCAACTTTGGCAGATGAAACAACAGTGCTGCCTTTACCAAAAAAAATCCCCGCATATTGGTCAGTGGCGGCTTCTATATCCGCAGTGATGGTGGTGGGTTGGATGATGTGGCAAACTCCCGTGGCCAATCAAAATACCTCAATGCAGATGGCCAAGCTTGAGCCTGCGCAGCAGTTAAATGCGCCAGCGGTTAGTGAAGTTGCAGAAATACCGACCGAATACTTAGCCGCCCACCAATCGTCAGCGCCTTCTGCAAGCGCATATTTTATCCAAACTGCGAGCTATACAGAGTAATGAAAAGAATTTCGAAAGATGTTTAAGTCACTCACGCAACTACGCGTTTTCTTAGCTTTATTTTTTGTCATCACCACGCAACATAGTTATGCAGCAGAAGATGATGCCGCTGCTTGGCAAATGTTGCAAAAAGCCGCGGTAGCTGCACATGCGTTAAGTTATCAAGGTATTTTTGTCTGCAACTCAGGCAAACAATCTCGCTCAGTTGAAATAAAACATATGTTTGACGGGCAAAACGAGTTCTCAAGAAATGTGGTGCTGGATGGCGCACCACGCGAAGTGCTTAGCCAAGGCGAAAATTTGGTGATTTATAACCCTAAAAATGAAAAAATCGTGATTGAAAAGCGGCGTGGACATAATATGTTCCCAGCCGTATTGCCAACTAATTTAGATAGAATTAAAGCCAATTATCGCCTAAATACGGGTGCTATTGAACGTGTTGCCGGGCGTGACGCACAGGTGTTTGTATTGACGCCAAAAGACCAGCTGCGTTATCACCATCACTTTTGGGTAGATACCGAATTTGGCCTGATTTTGAAATCGGTCATCCTCAATCATAAAAACGAACCCATCGATCAAATTGGCTTTAGTCAGATTAACCTTTTTAATACGCTGGATTTAGACTGGTTTAAACCTAAAATTGATGCCAATAAAGATTATGTGATGGAGGAAGAAAACGCTGCCGATGTTGATAGCAGTTTAAGCCCACACTGGCTTTTAAAGGACTTGCCCGCCGGTTACCGTAAAGTCGAGCAAATGGCACGCAAAGTACGCGGCAAGGACTTTCCTGTGACACATGTGATTCTTTCTGATGGATTAGCATCGGTATCCTTATTTATAGAGCCGTTAGCAAAAGGGGCTAAAGCTAAAACCGGTGCATCAAGTGTAGGGAACACTAATTTTTATTCGCGCACAGTCGGTTTTTTACAAGTCACTACTGTGGGTGAGGTGCCAGAAGCTACAGCGGCCAGTATTGCGAATGCTGTTGTATTTGTAAAATAAATACGCATAAAAGTTGCGTTCGTGTTGATTAATTAACTAAAAATATCTATTAAAACGTCATGTTAGAAGAAAATGCAGTCGTCCTTGCTTGTGATGGTAGACAGGCCACACTCGAAATTGAGCGACGCACCGCTTGCGGCCTATGTGGGCAAAAACGTGGCTGCGGAAACGCAACTTGGGGAAAATTGCTCGGGCATCACAAGCATGGGTTTGTCGCAGAAAACACCGTCAACGCAAAAGTCGGTGATAGCGTTATCGTGGGCATTGAAGAGCGCGCGGTGCTGAACACCACACTCTACTTATATGTCATACCACTTGTTGCAATGCTAGTCGGCACTGTGCTGGCAAATTATTTATTTAGCAATCAGTTTTACGTGATGCTGGGGGCAATGTTAGGCCTGCTGCTTGGTTTTATGTGGGTTAAAGGCTATTTAATTGGTCATGACCAAACGGGTGTTGCGTACAGCAAAAAGTACCAAACAAAAATACTGCGTTTTGCTGAACCGGTCCCGGATTACAAAAAAGGACTTGAAAATTGCAGTAGCGCCCAAACAATAGCATTTAAAGAACACAAATAAACGAATAGTGAATGTGTCGTGCAAATTCAGGGTTTTAAAAAAATATAAGAGGTGAATAGATGTTAAAAAAATGGTTCGCAGCGATGAGTTTGGCTTTCATTGCCACATTTAACACGGTCGGTTATGCAAAAGAATTGCCAGATTTCACTGAACTGGCCGAAAAACAGGGTGCTACAGTCGTCAACATCAGTGTGACGCAAAGTATGCGTGGCAGTAGTGTCGTGTCGCCATTCGGTCCTGAAGGCGATGAGCAGTTACAGGAGTTTTTCAGGCGATTCGGCATCCCCAATATGCCAGGCATGCCGGGGCAAAACGGTGAGGCCCAACCTGATTACAAATCGCAGTCTTTGGGCTCGGGGTTTATTATCAGTAGCGATGGCTATATTTTAACAAACGCGCACGTAGTGAGCAGTGCAGATGAGGTTATCGTTAAGTTATCTGATAACCGAGAGTTTAAGGCCAAAATCATAGGTGCTGACAAACGCACTGACGTGGCCTTGGTGAAAATTGAAGCAACAGGTTTACCCAAAGTCACCATTGGTGACCCCTCAAAACTTAAAGTGGGTGAGTGGGTGGCGGCCATTGGTTCACCCTTTGGTTTAGAAAACACCATGACCGCAGGGATTGTGAGTGCAAAAGGCCGCGCTTTACCACAAGAGAATTTTGTGCCGTTTATTCAAACCGATGTGGCCATTAACCCAGGAAACTCTGGCGGCCCGCTATTTAATTTAAATGGCGAAGTGGTGGGCATCAATTCACAAATTTACAGCCGCAGCGGCGGTTCAATGGGCTTATCGTTTGCTATTCCCATTGATGTGGCGATTGATGTTTCAAATCAATTAAAGGCCAGTGGTAAAATTACACGTGGTTGGTTGGGTATTGCCATTCAAGAAATTACCAAAGATTTGGCTGAATCTTTTGGCATGAAAAACACCAATGGCGCATTGGTTGCGGGCGTTGAAAAAAATGGCCCTGCAGACAAAGGCGGCTTAGAAGCAGGCGATGTGATTTTAAAATTTGATAGCAAGCCGATTGCCACTTCAGCTGATTTACCGCGTGCAGTAGGTGCAACAAAGCCGGGTAAAATTGTGCCTGTGGAAGTATTACGTAAAGGCAGCGCTAAAACACTCAATATTGGTGTGGGTGAAATGCCAACTGACCCGAACGAAGTCGCGCAATCTAATAAATCAGCGCCAAAAGTGGAGGCCAATAAAATTGGCTTAACCCTCAAAGAGCTGACTGCCGCACAAAAGAAAAAGCTCAACGGTAAAAATGGCTTGTTAGTCGTTGAAAGTACCGGTGCGGCAGCGCAGGCTGGGATTCGCCGTGGTGATGTCATTTTAGGATTAAATAATTCTGAAACACAAAGTGTTGAGCAGTTCAACAAGCAAATCAATGCCGTAGCCGCTGGTAAAACTGTGGCAGTGTTGGTACAGCGTGGTGAAAATACTTTGTACGTGCCGATTAAAGTGACTAAGTAATCTTTTGGTAAATGCAATAAAAAAACCCGCCAGTTGGCGGGTTTTTTTATTGCATATTAGGTCTTAAAAATTGCTATTTACGAGTATAGAAATCTCTCGAGAAAAAATAAATGCTCTATGAGCCTTTATTTACAAGGCTTACAGAGCATCGAAAAAGGTTGTATGTTATTTTGCTTAAAATTTAAGCAAATTTTCACTCTTCGTTTCTTCTGCCAATCAGGTCTAAAAATAGGCGCACCATGCCAAATGCCAGCCATGAACTGACGCGTTTTAGCAGATTGGCGCGCGCCCAAATATGCGGCAAAATTTGGCTGGCGCCGTTTTCTATTGTCACAAGTAAGTCGGAACGCAATTCGTTAGCAAACGTGGCGTCATCCACAATCACATTCGCCTCACGGGCTAAAAATAAACTAAATGGGTCAATGTTGGATGAGCCGACGGTGGCCCATTGTCCGTCTATGACCGCAACTTTGCTGTGCATAAAACTTTTATGGTATTCAAAAATCTCGATGCCGCTTTTTAAAAATTCGTGATAAAACGCGTGCGTGGCAAACATCAAAAAATATTCCATTCGGCCTTGCAAGAGCAGGGTGACGCGCACGCCGCGATTGGCCGCAGCCATCAGGGCGCGCCGAAACCGCCAGCCAGGCACAAAATAGGCGTTAGCGATAATAATTTCAGAATGCGCCTGATGTATGGCGCTTAAATAGGCTTCTTCAATATCGCGGCGGTGCAGCACATTATCGCGGATTACAAACGCTGCCTTCACCGGTGTTGCTGGCGTGGCAGCGGTGGGTGCAGGTTGCATCGCTACCATGGTTGAGATTTTATTTTTGCGCCGTCGCCGCAGGGATTGCGCGCTCAGCTTTGTCGTCCATGTCATGCGATGCCATAATTTGCGCACGTTTGCCGTAACAACCGGCATCAGGTTGCCTTCAATGCGCACGGCATAATCCACACGTGGCGGTACGTTATTGGGCGCGGGTTCTTGAATGTCAAAGTCATCAATAATGTTGATGCCACCCACAAACCCAACTTTTCTGTCAATGACGACAATTTTTTGATGCAAGCGCCGCAGGCGGCTTTTTTTGAGTGTCCACGGCGAAATTTTAGGGCGATAAATGCGTACGTGCACGCCTGCGTGTGCAAGTGTCTTGATAAAATAGGCCGGTAAATCTTTGCTACCAAAGCCGTCAATCAGTACATGTACAGCAACGCCGCGTTTGGCGGCGCGCATAAGCGCATTGCCAACCAGTTCGCCGATGGCATCCGCTTGGTAGATGTAAGTTTGTAGGTAAATATCAAGTTCAGCTTGGTCAATCGCCGCCACTAAGGCAGGAAAATATTCTGTGCCGTTGCGTAATAGTTGTATGTGATTTCCATCAACGAATGTGGTCATCGTGTGTGGTCAGGCATCCAATAAATAATCATTCACTTAAATTTACCCGCTAAAGTTTTCTCAGTGTAGCGGTCAGCACCGCGTGATCTGATAATTTTAAAAAGTGCGGCCCTGCATGCACTTCAACATGATTTACCTGAAAACCGCGCACATAAATACGGTCTAGGCGCAGCAAGGGCAACCACGATGGAAAGCTACGCGCAGGCTTTCCTGTGTGATGTTCAAAGACTTCATGCAAATGCAGGCGCCTGGCAAATTGCTGGCCGGTACGCGTGCTCCAGTCGTTAAAGTCACCCGCAATAATTAAAGGTGCATCATGCGGCACATGCTGCTCAATATATTCTGCTACCGCCATCAATTGTTGCCGGCGCCAATGGGCAAACAGCCCTAAATGCACACAAATGGCGTGAAGTGGCGCGTTCCAATTGGGAATATGAATTTCACTATGCAACATGCCGCGTTCTTCGCTACTGTGCGCGGAAATATCTCGGTTAAATGTGTACCCAATCGGAAACTTGGACAATAGGGCATTGCCATGGTGCCCGGCAGGATAAACCGCGTTTTTGCCGTAGGAAAAATCTTGCCAAACTGAATCCGCCAAAAATTCCATTTGACCAGTCGTCGGCCAGTTAGCAAAGCGCTTGCTGTGGCCGTGATGCGCATCGCGCACTTCTTGCAAAAATACAATGTCGGCATGTACCTTACGTAAGAGTTCGCGCTGCTGGTGCAATGAAAAAGCAGCATTAAAATGAGTTAATCCTTTGTGTATATTAAAGGTGGCAATGCGTATTGTGTTATGCAAATGTTGCTCGTTAGCTGGCAAAAATGAATGCTTTATCATACAACAAAAATGATGCATTATTGCCGAGTACATCAATCGTAATGCGCTTTTAAAAAGCGGGGTTGCCGGTGTGAAAAGGGTGAATTTTTAGCGTATCATTTTGATAAACCACACACTGCTATACATGACTAAAGGATTATCTAACGGTGGATAGAAGAACATTTTTACGTGCGGGCGCAGCGCTTAGCGCACTGACTGCATTTAAAACGCCTGCTGCCATCAAGCCAAATGCAATGAAAACTGCCTATATTAGCCACACCGCATGTTTAAAGCATGAAATGACCGCCAACCATCCTGAACGTCCTGCCCGTATGTTGGCCATTGAGCGTGCATTACAAAGTGCTGGTTTGCTACACAAACTTGCGCAATACGAAGCGCCGCTTGCCAGCAAAGCCGTGCTGGCACGAGCGCATTCAGAAGCTTATATTGACTGGATTTTTAGCCAGTCGCCCAAAACAGGTCTGGTGCAGCTAGATGCTGACACTGCCATGAATGAGCATAGTTTGGAGGCCACCTTGCGTGCATCTGGCGCCGCCATCAAAGGCGTGGATTTAGTCATGACAGGCCAAATGCAGGTGGCATTTTGCAATACGCGCCCGCCAGGCCATCATGCTGGGCGGGCGAGTTCAGCTGGTTTTTGCATTTTCAATCACGTGGCCGTGGCAGCCTTACATGCCATAGCGCATTATGGGCTGACGAGCGTGGCGATTGCAGATTTTGATGTGCACCACGGTAACGGAACCGAAGATATTTTTCATGATGATCCGCGCGTGATGCAGTGTTCCAGTTTTCGCCATCCTTATTATCCATATAGTGGCGCTGACAGCGGCAATGACCACATTATCAACACACCATTAGCCGCAGGCAGTAACGGCGCAGCCCTGCGTAAAGTGGTGAACGAACAATGGTTACCCGCGTTAGCACGCCATAAACCGCAACTGCTGATTATTTCAGCAGGCTTCGATGCCCATCAAGAAGACAGCATGGGCGGACTTAAGTGGATTGAAGAAGATTACAGATGGGTGACCGAAGTATTGAAGTTGGTGGCAGAACAGCATGCCGAAGGCCGTATCGTGTCGGTTTTGGAAGGCGGTTATGCCCTTGATGCGCTGGGGCGCAGTGCGACAGCACATATTAACACGTTGATGGCGCATCGCTAAAGCATGGCAACAATTCTTATCGTTGGGTGCGGTGATTTAGGCAGCACGGTGGCTTTGCAATTGGCGCAGAAGGGGCATCGGGTTGTTGGTGTGCGGCGCAGTGCCACGGCGCTTAGCAACATTGAGATTATTCAGGCTGATGTCACACAACCTGAAACGCTCAAAAAACTCGAAAATATTCAGCCCGACATTATTATTTATTGTGTGGCCGCAAGTGGTCAAACAGATGCGCATTACAAGGCGGCGTATGTGGATGGCTTACGCAACGTGTTGGCCACGCAAGCCAATAATGTCGCTCTACAGCATGTATTTTTTGTTTCCAGCACGCGCGTGTACGGCCAGCAAACCGATGCGGTTTTGGATGAAAACACGCCAGCAATGGCGGCAGATTTTGGCGGCGAGCGCTTATTGGAAGGTGAGCGGCTGCTGAATGATTTAACCTGCGGTCAAACAGTGTTAAGGCTTTCAGGCATTTACGGGCCGGGCCGCTTACGTATGATTAACCTTGCCAAAACACCTGAACTTTGGCCCGCGCAAAATAGCTGGACGAATCGCATTCACCGCGACGACGCAGCAAAGTTTTTGGTTTTGCTGGTGCAAAAAGTACTGCATCAAACGCCAATCGCACCCTGTTATATTGTCACCGATAGTGCGTCCGTCAGCCAATATGAAGTGCTGCACTGGCTTGCAACGCAGTTGCGCATTCCGTTTAACCCACATGTTCCTGCTATAGAAAACGGCAAACGCCTGAGCAATCAGACAATGTTGACGACCGGATTTGAAATGCAATATCCAGATTATCGCGCGGGTTATGCGGCATTGTTGGCGCTAAACACGGGCTGATTTTTTAATAATTTAGCGCTTAAAATCCACACAACCTTTTTTGGTGCCCTGCAAGCCTTATAAATAAAGGCTTGCAGGGCAGAAAATTTTTCTCGGCGATTTAGCGGTTATTTTTCAAAGTAATTTTCGCTAATAATTGGCAGCGATTTTGCGCAAAAATTGCCGTGTAAGCATGAGGTATGCGATAATCGCACGTTAAATTTTGCTCAAACCCACGCGTGGTTTGTAGCGATTAAATCGTCAATAATACTGAAAACTGATAAATTGGAAATCGCATGCCCGTAATTCGTTTACCTGATGGCTCGGAACGTCACTTTGATGCGCCTGTGACCGTGGCTGAAGTCGCCCTCAATATTGGCGCGGGGCTCGCAAAAGCAGCGCTCGCAGGCAAAGTGAACGATAAAATCGTGGATACCAGCTTTTTAATTGAAGCAGATAGCGATGTGGCGATTATCACTGATAAAAGCCCTGAAGGTTTGGACATCATTCGCCATTCCACCGCGCATTTGCTGGCCTACGCAGTGAAAGAATTATTTCCAGATGCGCAAGTGACCATTGGCCCCGTGATTGAAAATGGCTTTTTCTACGACTTTTCTTATGTGCGCGCCTTTACGCCAGAAGATTTGCAGATGATAGAAAAGAAAATGGTGGAATTGGCGAAAAAAGATGAGCCAGTCACACGCCAAGTGCTGCCACGCGATGAAGCGATTGCCTACTTTAAAAGCATCGGTGAAGACTACAAAGCCGAAATCATTGGCGCGATTCCTGCCGGTGAAGAGGTTTCGCTCTACACCGAAGGCCGGTTTACTGACCTTTGCCGAGGTCCGCATGTACCCAATACCGGTAAGCTAAAAGCCTTTAAACTTATGAAGTTAGCGGGCGCTTACTGGCGCGGCGATAGCAACAATGAAATGCTGCAACGCGTTTATGGCACTGCTTGGCGCAATAAAGAAGAGCTGGATGCTTATTTATTTCAACTCGAAGAAGCCGAAAAGCGCGATCATCGCAAATTAGGCAAGCAGTTAGATTACTTCCACATGCAAGATGATGCGCCGGGCATGGTGTTCTGGCATCCGCGAGGCTGGAGCATTTGGCAGGAAGTTGAGCAATATATGCGCCAAATGTTTCGAGATTTTGGCTATCAAGAAGTCCGCACCCCAACCATTATGGATAAAACGTTGTGGGAAAAATCTGGCCATTGGCAAAATTACCGCGACAACATGTTTGTGACGGCCTCAGAGAGCCGTGATTACGCGGTGAAGCCGATGAACTGCCCAGGACACATTCAAATTTTTAACAGCGGACTGCATAGTTATCGCGATTTGCCGCTGCGTCTGGCTGAATTTGGCTCATGTCACCGCAACGAACCGTCCGGTTCGCTGCATGGCCTGATGCGTGTGCGCGGCTTTACTCAAGATGATGCGCATATTTTCTGCACTGAAGAACAAATTGAATCTGAAGTGGCTAGCTTTATTCAAATGCTCTACAAAGCCTATGGCGACTTTGGTTTTAATGACGTGTTGGTCAAACTCTCAACCCGTCCAGAAAAGCGTGTGGGCAGTGATGAAACTTGGGATAAGGCCGAAGCGTCGCTCGCGAACGCGCTCAATAAAAACAATCTGGCCTTTGATTTGCAGCCAGGCGAGGGCGCGTTCTATGGCCCAAAAATTGAATTTACCCTGAAAGATTCGCTGGGTCGCTTATGGCAATGTGGCACTATACAACTCGACTTCAACCTGCCAGAGCGTTTAGATGCTGAGTACGTGGCAGAAGACAACACCCGCAAGCGCCCGGTGATGTTGCATCGTGCAATAGTTGGTTCCATGGAGCGCTTTATTGGTATTCTCATTGAAAACTACGCAGGTGCCATGCCACTATGGCTGGCCCCTGTGCAGGCAATGGTGCTCAATATTTCAGAAAATCAAGCCGATTACGTGCGCCAAGTAGTTGAAAATTTAAAGAAAAATGGCATAAGATGCGAATTTGACTTGAGAAATGAGAAGATTACCTATAAAATACGTGAACATTCGATGCAGAAAATGCCTTACTTGCTAGTTGCAGGTGAGCGTGAAATGCAAACAGGACATGTAGCCGTGCGTACCAGAAAAGGCGAAGACTTAGGATCGATGCCGATTGCAGCGTTCATTGAGCGCTTAAAAGCAGAGGTTGAAACTAAGGCTTAGTTTCCCAGTAAAGGGATTTTCTGTCAAAGCGCGGCTTAACTATTTGGAGAAATTGATATAGCACAGGACAAAGAAACGCGAATCAACGGTGATATTACTGCATCACCTGTTCGTTTGTTGGGAATAGAGGGCGAACCTCTAGGGATTGTTGCATTAGCAGAAGCATTTGCAAAAGCTGAAGAAGCGGATATTGATTTGGTGGAAATTGCGCCAAATGCCAGTCCTCCCGTGTGTAGATTGATGGATTACGGCAAGTTTAAATATGCCGAAAGCAAAAAACAGCACGAAGTTAAACTGAAGCAAAAGCAGGTACAGGTAAAAGAAATCAAGTTTCGCCCAGGTACGGATGACGGCGATTATGCGATTAAAGTGCGTAATATCATTCGTTTTATTGAAGATGGTGATAAAGCAAAAATTACATTACGTTTTAGAGGGCGCGAAATTACGCACCAGGAATTTGGCCTGGCCTTGTTAAGACGTGTAGAGGCAGATACAAAAGAAGTGGCAGTGGTCGAACAATTCCCTAAAATGGAAGGCCGTCAAATGGTGATGGTGCTCGGCCCGCATAAAAAAGCGAAGTAACAAGATTTGAAGTAACAAGATTCGATGTAAGTGTTTTGAATGTAGTAAAGAAGTAGTAGCAAAGTCCCGAGTGATACGGCTAAACGGCATGCCTAAGCACTCAAAATTTTAAGTTCAAGGAGAACAAAATGCCAAAAATGAAAACCAAGAGTAGCGCCAAAAAACGCTTCAAATTCTTGGGAAATGGTAAAGTGAAACGTACGCATTCACATTTGCGCCATATTCTCACCAAAAAGACGACTAAACAAAAACGTAAATTACGTGGTACGTCGATTATCTCAGCAACTGACATCAACCGCGTTCGCGCAATGATGCCAACACGATAAGGAGACCGATATGCCTAGAGTAAAACGTGGTGTCATCGCTCGTGCAAGACACAAAAAAGTATTAAAAGCCGCTAAAGGTTATCGCGGTCGTCGTAAAAACGTTTACCGCGTTGCCAAGCAAGCAGTCATGAAGGCAGGTCAATATGCATACCGTGACCGCCGTCAAAAGAAACGTCAGTTCCGTACCTTATGGATTGCGCGTATTAACGCAGGCGCGCGTGAGTTAGGTCTAACTTACAGCCGCTTCATGAATGGCTTGAAAAAAGCTTCTATTGAAGTGGATCGTAAAGTCTTGGCTGACTTGGCTGTATTTGATAAAGCAGCATTTGCTAAATTTGTAGAATCAGCAAAAAACGCTTTAGCCGCTTAAGTTGAAAAAACAAAAAAAGAGGCTTAGGCCT
>JAKPIR010000006.1 GCA_029549705.1 Pseudomonadota bacterium
GCTTGCCCTCTAAGCCAGCCACGCCTCAGCAAAAAGCACCCAAACGTTAGTTGCTAAAAGCATTGTTAATGAACCTACAACGCTGGTCATGCCAATGGCTGGCTTTCACTTAAGTCAGAGGACTAATTACCATGGCCAGCAATAAAAAAACCAAGCTAGAAATAACCAATACAGAAAAAACAAGTACAAATCAATCTATGGCAGTTGATGACGCTTCAATTAAAGACAATACTAAATTACACCGACTGCTAGTAGATGAAATTCCAGATTCAGTGTTGAGACGTTATGCCATTAAAGACCATCTATACTATTCTAAAGACCGTACCAAAGGCCTAGCATTTGAAGACAAAGGCAAATCTATCAGTGCCAAAACGTCCGATGCTGATGATATACGCGCCATGATAGAACTTGCCAAGGCTAAACATTGGTCAAAAATAAAAATCAGCGGTACAGACGAGTTTAAAAAAGAGGTGTGGTTAGCCGCCAGCATGCAAGGCTTGGAGGTAGAAGGCTACACACCTAGTGCGCAAGATGTTGCCTTGCTTGAAGACACTAAGCGTCGTATACAAAATAAGATTGAGTTTGCTGAACCTAGGGTAGCCATCGACCAAGACAAAACGCAAGCGCAAAAAGAGGTAGAACTAGCCGCCGATAAAACCACTGCTGACAAGTCAGTCAAATTTAAATACACACCTATCGCTGCTGAAGTCGCCATCATTGAAGCTGCCAAAGCCAAAGGTGCAAGCCCTAAGTTGCAGGCGTCTATGAAGCAGAAATTAACGGTTGCGGTTAGTCAACTCAAAGCCATGGGAATAGAAATTCCTAAGCCTAAAATCTACGATACTAAAGGGCAAGGCATTAGTGATAAAACGGCGATTGATGCGATGGACAGCTCAACCATTCAAAAGCGCATTACACAGCCACAAGTTGCGCCTAGAAGATAATGAATTTAGCAGGGCGCATTACCTTTAGGACAAATTTGAAAAATGAATGGGAACAGTACTGCACGCAAAGTGGCATTAGTCCCAGTGAAGCTTTACGCCAACTCATTAGCAAAATCCTCACTGGCCGCACAGCTTTAGATAAGGTGCTCAACATCCCTCAAGGCGTGCTACCAAAACCAGAAAATAGCCCCTTAAAAAATCGCATTGAGATTCGGCTTACTGACAAAGAGTCTGACAAGCTCGCTGAGCACGCTGAAAAGAGTGGCTTCAGCCCTTCGCAATGGTTAGTGACCCTAGTGCGCTATCAATTCATTAAACATACGCCGTTAAATGTCCTAGAACTAGACAAGCTAGATGAGCGGCTTTATCAAATTCGGATGATAGGCCAGAATCTCAATCAAATCGCCCGCGCACTGAATAGCCATGAGCTGAGTAGCTCGCAGGTCGATATTATGCCGATGCTGCAAGAATTATTGAAAGTGCTGGACGAAGACAGAAAAGCCTTAAAAGCGATTGCTAGCCATAATTTAGATCGCTGGTAGCTATTTTTATTATGGCTAGACCAAAAAGATTCATTGATGGATTGTTGGTGAATTGGGGCGACGATTTATTTTACCCGCCAGTGCGTCCGACTAAAACTCCAACAAGTAAACCATTGGACTGGGCTAACATCATCATGCCCGATAAGCCTGCGGCCATACGCGCTCAAATAACCCGCACCACTCAAAAAACACCTGAAGTGATGGTTAAAATTACCAGCAAGATGGGTGCAGGTAAAGGCATGGTCGCTATTGCTAATCACCTCGATTACATCTCACGTAACGGCAAAGTCCAGCTCGAAGACCATGAAGGCCGCCTACTCAATAGCCGCGCCGATGTGAAAGATATTAAAAATGATTGGGCTGAAGACATTCCTGAAATATCCAAGCGGCGCGAAACCATTAACGTCATATTTTCTATGGTGAAAGGTACGCCTGCTGCCGAAGTGAAAGAAGCCGTACGTGAATATTTAAAACAAGAGTTCGGTGGTAAGCATGAGTACGTATTTGCCTTGCATACCGATACTGATAATCCGCATGTGCATGTTTGCATCAAAATGGCACCTATTAAAACACGCAGCAAACGGCTAAACCCACGTAAAAATGACTTACAACGCTGGCGTGAAGGCTTTGCACAAAGCCTGCGTAAATATGGCATTGCGGCCAACGCCACACCGCGTAAAACTCGCGGCGTGACACAGCAACCCTTACATCAATATCAACTGCATCAATCCGCTAGGCAGCAGCACCCAATTTCCAGAAAATCCGTAAAAACAAACGTTGAAGCGCATACCAAAGAAATTCACGCTTGGGCAAATATCGCTAATATACTAGCAAAATCTGAAGACCTAAGTGATCGAGCTTTGGCTAAAGAGGTTGTTGCTTTTATGGCTAAGCAACCTATTCAGCAGGTGGGTAATATGTCAGTTCAAAAAAGCAACGACGACATATCAACGCCAACCGAACAGTTGTCTACTGGAATTAAATCAAGATGGTATTCGTAAAGTTTTTAGTATTATCAAAACTTAGGGAATACTACAAAGTAGTTAAATTTTGTAAAAGAATGTTGATTCTTCTTTTTGACAGTCTGCATTGTGGCAAGCCAATTTAGGTGTCATGGGGCAAGTCGCGACCCAAAGAAGCCGGATGCTATTTTTTAAGCTGCAACTTATGGTGGCAATTACTTCATTTCCCTTTACTAAGTATACTTCATCATTAACCAAATCAAATTTGACACATAGTGTTAAACGTCTATACATTGGATGTGTTTTCATTAACAGTCAGCCTTATGAAACTATACGAACAACTTGCCAATTCAATTGCTGAATCAATTCAAGATGGTGTACTTTGTCGTGGAGACAAGTTACCTTCTATTCGACATACCAGCCAAAATAGAAATATTAGTCCTTCAACCGTTTTTCAAGCATATTATCTGCTTGAGTCAAGAGGCTTAATAAGTGCACGTGAGCGTTCAGGATACTTTGTAACAGGTGGCGCTATTGGCATTTCTCCTTCACCTGAACCTAGTTTTGAAGTTAATGAGGAATCAACTAAAGTTGATGTCAGTGAGCTTGTCTTTGAGGTGCTTGAATCAATGCGAGCCAGAAATATAGTGCCTCTGGGTTCGGCTTTTCCTAGCCCATTATTATTTCCAATGGCCAGTTTAGCTCGAACAATGGCCTCTAGCGTGCAAGTTATGGATCCTTGGCGAAGTGTAGATAATTTGAGTCCTGGTGATGCAAGCCTTCGGCGGCAAATTGCGCTTCGTTACATGATAGATGGCTTGAATGTCCCTACAGATGAAATTGTTGTTACTAACGGGGCGCTTGAGGCTTTAAATCTTTGCTTAATGGCTGTTACCCGCCCTGGAGATGCTGTAATTATAGAATCTCCAACTTTTTATGCGGCATTGCAGTCCATCGAACGCATAGGACTGCGTGCAGTGGAGGTGCCGAGCCATCCAAGAGATGGTATTGATCTTAAGGCGATGGAATGGGCTTTAGAACATCATAAACCAAAAGCTTGCTGGCTGATGACGAATTTTCAAAACCCTTTAGGGAGTTTGCTTTCTGATAATAAAAAGAAAGCTTTGGTTGCCTTGTTAAGTAAATACCAAGTGCCTTTGATTGAAGATGATGTTTATGGTGAGTTGTATTTTGGGGAGAAGAGACCCGCACCGGCTAAAGCTTTTGATACGGAAGGCTTAGTCATGCACTGCTCGTCATTTTCTAAGTGCCTTGCACCTGGTTACCGCGTCGGTTGGGTCGCAACTGGACGGTACTCTAAGGTAATAGAACGTTTGAAACTAACCACTACGCTGAGTGCATCTGTCCCAGCCCAAGTTGCACTGGGACATTACTTACAGAAAGGTGGTTACGATAAACATTTACGTAATTTACGCCATACACTCTTGGTCAATCAAATAAAATTCATAGAGTCGATAGAGCGATACTTTCCTAAGGGTACAAGGCTAACACCTCCACAGGGTGGTTATTTTTTATGGATTAAGTTGCCTGATGGTGTTAATGCGCTTGAGCTTCATCGCTTAGCGCTAGTTAATGGTATTAGCATAGCTCCTGGGCCGATATTCTCCGCCCATAAGGGCTTTATAGATTACATTAGGTTGAACTATGGGCATATATGGGATGCACGGACCGAGGCTTCCTTGGCCACACTCGGGGCACTTGTGGATGATCTAACCCCATAACTTTCAAATATAAACTTCAAACTGATATGGTTTTAATTTAACCATCTGATTCTGTTCTTTCATTCGGCAAAACACTATTCTTAGTCATTCTTAAAAATGTATCTGGCAATTGTTATTTGTCAAAAAATTAAGGTGACTGAATGTACATCTATGATGAAATAGATCAACAACTTGTTGAGCAACGTGTTGCTCAATTTAAAGATCAAACAACTCGCTTCCTAAGCGGAAAGCTGAGCGAAGATGAATTTAGGGTTCTAAGATTACAAAACGGCCTCTATATTCAGCGCCATGCACCAATGTTACGGGTTGCTATCCCTTATGGCATGTTGGTTTCAAAACAGCTCAGAATGCTCGCTTACGTAGCCCGCAGATGGGATAAGGGCTACGGCCATTTCAGCACGAGACAAAACATACAGTTTAACTGGCCGAGACTTGAGGATGTGCCTGAGATATTAGCTAAGCTTGCCACAGTGCAAATGCATGCTATCCAAACCAGTGGAAACTGCATCCGCAATACGACTACCGATCATTTTGCAGGATTAGCACCAGACGAAATTATCAATCCATTAGTATGGTGCGAGATTATCAGGCAATGGTCCATGCTGCATCCTGAATTCGCTTTCCTACCAAGAAAATTCAAAATTGCAGTCAGTGGTGCTCTCATAGATCGAGCTGCCGTCGGAGTACACGATATTGGGCTTCAAGCAGCAGAGGTTGACGGTGTCTTAGGCTTTAGAGTGTGGGTAGGAGGTGGGCTGGGAAGAACTCCTATTGTTGGCAAACTGATCAAACCATTCGTGGCTTGGAGTGATCTATTAACATACTTGCAAGCAACTCTCAGGGTATACAACCTACATGGCAGGCGAGATAACAAATATAAAGCACGAATAAAAATACTCGTTAAGGATTTAACGCCAGAAGTATTTGGACAGCAAGTTGATGAGCAGTGGCAACTCATTAAAGATGGTCCAGATAAAGTCAGCAAAGAATATGTCAATGCAGTATCCAGTAGATTTGTATGGCCAAAATACGATGCATTATTGATAACAAATGATGATGCAATCACTTTGCAAGCTGCAGGTAATCATAAGTTTGAAAGATGGCTTCGGACTAATGTGCATAATCACAAAGTCACAGGTTATGCATCCGTAACTGTTTCATTAAAAGCCACTGGTTTACCTCCTGGTGACATTACAGCAGATCAGATGGAAGCTATTGCCGACATGTCTGAAAAATACGGTTTTGGTGAGCTACGAGTTTCTCACGAACAAAATCTAATCCTAGCAGATGTAAGAAGACAAAGTCTTTATTCTTTATGGCTGGAGCTCGATATGCTCAATCTGGCTACACCAAATATTGGCTATATCACCAACATCATTGCTTGTCCAGGTGGTGATTATTGCAGCTTGGCAAATGCTGTTTCTATTCCGGTAGCAGTTGCCATACAAGAACGTTTTGACGACTTGGATTTTGTCTATGAAATTGGAGAACTGGATTTAAATTTATCAGGTTGCATTAATTCTTGCGGACATCATCATATTGGTCATATTGGAATTTTAGGCGTAGATAAAGCAGGTGAAGAGTGGTACCAAATTACAATAGGCGGCAGACAAAATGGTGGCGCCAACCTAGATTCTAGCCAAACGCAAATTAGGGGTGGCGGCGCGGCCATTGGGCGTGTGATTGGCCCATCATTTGCGAGAGAGCAAATTCCAGACGTCGTCTATCGTTTGATTCAAACTTATTTAAGACTTCGAGATAGCGAGGCAGAACGTTTCATCGATGTTGTTGAGAGGCTAGGTATCGGTCAGTTCAAAGAAGATGTATATACAGATCCTATCCTTTTAAAAGCGCCACTAAATGCTGAGGTGGTCGATGTCTAATAATCCAAGATTGATTCGACATGGTGTGTTAGAAGATGACATTTGGCGCCTCCATGACACCACCTTAACAACACTCCCGCCAGATGAAGCTTATTGGATGGTTACTCTGGATTGTTGGAAGGTTAACCAAGATTCAATTAGTCAGCGCAAATATCCAATAGCGATATTAGTCCCTGCGAATGCCGACGCCAAAGACTTCCTGCCTGTAAGAGTGAGCAATATTAACTCTCATTCAATTGCACTTATTGCTATTGATTTCCCAACCTACACAGATGGTCGCGGCTTTTCATTGGCTCAAATTATAAGAACTCAATTTGGATGGCTTGGGGAACTTAGAGCCGTAGGTGATGTACTTATAGACACCATTCACTACTTAGCAAGATGCGGGTTCGACAGTTTCTTAGTTAAAGAGGGACATGACCCAGCGCTAGCACTGAAGTCATTTGAAACATTCACTGTGCATTATCAGAAGTCATATCCAAAGCCTATAAATATAAATTCAGAAAAGACTTGATGATTACTAGTGTTATCTCATGACTAAATTAAATATGCAAAGAATTAATCTACTGAAATCGAGAACTATAAATGGCAACTAACCAGAAAACCCCTAAGAAAGTGATACCAATTATCAATGACAACAGAAAAGATGGTGAAGTGTCATTATATGAAGCACATAATAAAATTTATCCACGTACAACCTCTGGATATTTCACGAATTGGCGATGGATAACTCTTTGGATTACGCAAATCGTATTTTATGGTGTTCCATGGCTTGAATTAGGACAAAGACAAGCAGTTTTGCTTGATATAGATACGCATCGCTTCTATATATTTGGGTTGATACTTTATCCTCAAGATTTAATTTACCTTGCGGTCATACTTATCATTGCTGCACTGGCTTTATTCTTGTTTACAGCCGTTGCTGGTCGGCTTTGGTGTGGGTTTTCATGTCCACAGACGGTCTATACTAAAATATTCTTATGGATAGAAAGCAAAGTTGAAGGTGATCGTGCTGCGAGAATCAAGCTAGATAATGCAAACTTGAGCATCAATAAAATTTTCAAGAAATTACTAAAACATTTTATATGGATTAGCTTTTCAATGTGGACTGGATTCACATTTTTAGGATATTTCACTCCAATACGTGATTTGACTCAAAGTATTATTCAAATCAGCCTTGGCCCTTGGGAAACTTTTTGGATATGTTTTTACGGCTTTGCGACTTACGGAAATGCAGGATTTTTACGTGAACAAGTATGCAAATACATGTGCCCATACGCACGTTTTCAGAGTGCAATGTTTGACAAGGACACCTTAATTGTTACATATGATGAGGAGCGTGGAGAGCCTAGAAGTGGCCGTTCTCGCAAAGTGGATGCAAAAGAAAAAGGCCTGGGTGACTGTGTTGATTGCAGCTTTTGTGTACAGGTATGTCCGGTTGGTATTGATATTCGAGATGGCTTGCAATACGAATGTATTAGCTGCGGATTGTGTGTTGATGCTTGTGACAGTGTGATGGATAAAATGGAGTATCCCCGCGGTTTAATTAAGTTCTCGACCATTAATGGTGCTAGTAATCACTGGACTAATTACCAGATTATTAAAAATGTATTAAGACCACGTGTACTAATTTACAGCGCAATATTATTAACACTTTGTATTGGTTTTGCTGTTTCGTTAAGCTTACGCGAGTCGTTCAAAGTTGATGTTATTAGAGATAGAGGTGTTATGTCGAGGCTTACCTCCGAAGGAAATATCGAAAATGTTTATCGACTACAAATAACCAATGTAACCGAAAAACCTCAAAAATATCATATTAGTGTCTCAGGTATTGAGGGGATAACTATTAGTTCGAATAATGAATTTTCTGTTGATGCTGCAAGTGAACGCATGGTAGTCGTAAGCTTGCAATTACCTGATGAAGTTACAAGTAGCGGATCTCATCCAGTCAAATTTGAAATTGAATCACTTTCAAACGATGAGGAAGTTACTGAACAGTCAACTTTTTACATTCCTAGGTAAATGTTTAATTTTAAGTACTTAACTAGCTCATAAATGAGCCAGTTATATATATTACAAATTTTTCAAAATAATATTCAAAGTAGCCAGACGTATAATTATTATTTCTGGCTGCTTTGGGCCCTTAGTGTCGAACATGAGCGGCCGCTATGCAGTTCCACAGTTTATATTTTTGCCAGCTACTGTTTAAGAACAAATCAGTTTGTTTAAAAGTGAAAGAATGGTCAGTTTCAATATTAATTAGTTTCAGCTGGATTGGATGATTATTCGTATAGCTCAAAATAAAATGCCAACAGCGTCAAATATTTTTTGAGATCATAAATTTAATTAAAAGCCTAAGTAATTGGCCGCAAGCCAAAAAAATATCTTATTTCATGCCTGCTGACCTAAATCAGAAGGCATGTTGCTTTTAGCAATTACAAAGCACTAGAGTTAGTACAAGTGTAGGTTTTGTTGTTGTATTCAAACTCCGTCATATCGCCGCTCAGTTCGCAATCTCTGGCAAATTTGTCATAATCGATATAAAAACGAATACTCTCAGGAAAGCTAGGTAACCAACATTCATTAAACAGCTCTTCGGCTGCATCGCGTAAGCTAGACTCTGTGATGCTAGGTTCATCCAGTTTTTCAAGCGCTTGGCTTAATGTGTACCCCACCACCCCAGCCAGATAATATAGATTTACTTTTTCATAGTCATTTAAAAACTCAATATCATCAAACCATATATTCAGATTAGCTTGGTTAATGCCACAAACTTCAAATAGCTGCGCGTCGTCACCGTCAATAAACTGTATCTCGAATTCTTCTACTAAATTGCCGTAACGGTCAACGTGCACGGCTGATTTGGCCTCATAGTCGTGTGCATCGGTAAAATAAAAACCCGTTGCGTCTATGTTATAGGGTGTTGCGTGTAGTGTTGTCATAGTCTTTTGCCTCACTGTATCGTTCTTAGATTGAAGAGCCGCTTTTGAATTAAAGACTTGCCCCGAATTTGCAGACTTATCAACCCGACCTGCATCGCTCTTGAGTTGTTTCGCCTGCCGATAAGGTTCATGGAGATTAAGAAAGAAAAGCCAGCAACCAGCCAAAATCGCAGTCGCAAAGCCGATATGCGAACCGATTGCAGGTGGTCACGAAGTGTTTATGCTTGTTTGGATTTCGCCCCGTGAGATGGTCGGTGCTTTGGCGAAACTAAAGAGCGAATGCTGTTAATAGATGAATAGCAAAGCAGGGGATGTTTTTAGTAAATTTAAGGCGAAATTTACTCCGATTCTATCGCTTCAGTCAGGCTTTGAAAATCCGCTCCTGCTCTTTAATCGAAGTTATGAAAGCTAGAGTATCTCTATGCGTTTAATTTTCTCTTGAGCTCGTCATATTGCGCTTGATGCTTAGTTGGGTTCTGTGCCTTAAGTTTCTCTAAGTTTCTTAATTTCCACTGTACTGCAGGGAATCGCTCAAAATCATAAAGTACCCAATTTGGTGTTAAGTTTTTTACGCTAAGTAAAAACTCTTTGTCATAATCGGTGAGGTTGTTATGGATCGTACGTATAAGATTTTCTCTGGTAGCTTCAAATTCTTCGTAGCTAAATGGTTCGACAGTCATGCCTTCAAAGTGATTAATCATTACTGCACGTTGATCCAGATAATTCGGCACAATGAGTTCATGCATTGGACGTCCACTACTAGCCAAACACAATAAGAAGCCAATTTTAACTTCTTCAGAAAATCCTTCATTGTTTAGCAAGTGCATCACATCAAATAAATCTCTTGGATGCTGGCGATCCAATGCAGCACAAATCTTACCGCCGTAAAGTTGGCCAAAAGGCACAACCGGCATTGCACAAAATACATCAAATTCAGTTTGAGCCTGATCGCATAACACCATTTTCTGCGGTGATGTTAACGTGCCTCTACCTGTTGTGTTCACTTCAATTTTAATTTGTGCGCTTCTCGATGATACCTGTAGCTTGTAGACATCATGCTGGTGAGTAACATTGATGTTTTGAATGCTGGCTACAATATTCGCTTTGATTCGTTCTAAGGCGCTAGAGACATTTATATATGTGACTTCTCTGTCTTCAATCGGCAGGTAGGTTAAATCAATATCCACCGACAAGCGTGGCATATCTCTCACAAAAAGGTTAATCGCTGTACCACCATGTATTGCAAAGCACTCTTCTCTTGCAACAATAGGCAATACATCAAGTAATAAGCTGACCTGATTTTTATAGTTTTGCATTTTATGCCAACTCTTTAGGAACGGTTATTTGGTATTTTGTATTGAGGACGCCATTAGGTACAACACTCCGCTTACCTTTCCCAAGGTCGATTTTGGTCAAATCTAAATATTCAAACCAGTCATGTTTGGCTTTTTCCGCTAGAAATAAAAACAAACGCTTTACCTTAACTGAAGTACAAGCCTCTAACAGTGCCTGTACCTGCTGCGGTCTCAAATTAGTCAGTCCTTCCATCAACTCATGGCATTCGGACAACTCTTGTTTCTCTGGTGCGAGGTATAAACATTCCATGATGGCACGAGCAGGACTTGATACCTGGATTGAAAAGGTTTTGAGCTCTAGATCAACCAGTCCAAGTTTTGGAGGTAGGAAAGAACTGCCATAATAATCTATTGCAACCTTCCAGTCAGCATTATTAACCCAAGCAGGCAGTCTATCTGTAGCCCCGCCAAACAATATAGCTTTGACATTGGAAAGTTGTAGATAATGTGCCTTTCCTAGCATCGCTAACGCAGTTTTAGCGCCAGGATGTATGGCGGAATCTGATTGTGTTTGCAAAGCAAATACTGCTCCTTCGTAAGAAGCTTGGTCACCTGACCTTATGAGAGCGCCTGTACCTATAGACTGTAGCCACGCACTCTTCTTATATCTATCCAGCAACTGATTGGAGATACCTCTTTTGTTTAGCCACGAAGTTAAATAAACTGCGCCAGCAGGCCAGTCATTTATTAGCGGGTTTAATATTTTTTTATTTAATACACTCATAGTATATTTATAAGCCTATTTGTAAACCAAGTCAATTAATTAGTTTATATTTTCATGTTGGAATAAACTTATAGTTTATCTATAAGTATAAATATAAACCTAGCTAATTCATATGATCTGCATTAACGTTTAGTGAAAGATAAATGCTGACTACGCAAGACGCGTAACAAACTAACTGCGATTTTCGTTGTTAAAATCGGTATTAAATACTTCTAAATAGTGGTTGATGCATCAGCCACATCAAATGCTGGGGTAAGCCTCGCGGCAAGGGGTGTGTTTAAGAGGTGCGTGGCTTTGGCAGCACTTAAATTGACCCTTTTTGAGCATTCAAGATTAAGTTTTTTTAAGATTTATCTATTTGTCTGACAAATCTCGGCAACTTGCCTATCCTGCATTAGGTAGGGGAATTAGTATGTACTAAATCTGCATGGAGTGAACGTAAGCACTTAATTTTCAAAGCAGTCATTGAAAATTAATTTATTTTGTCTAGATGACAGGCAGAGACCGACCGAGGTTGTGTCAAAACGCTAATAAATTACATCTGAAATAACCACATTAATCTAGATATTGTATAATTTAACTATCTGATTATATTGGATATTTAACGATGAAGCGATTCATACAAGGTCAAGACAGAACACAAAGCACTCTTCTTCCAGAGATGCTGGATGAATACATTGCAGAAGAAAACCCAGTGCGCGTGATTGATGTATTTGTAGATCAGTTAGCATTATCGGAATTAGGGTTTGTAGGTGTGAACCCAGCTCAGACGGGTCGTCCGTCTTATCATCCTGCTGCCATGCTCAAACTCTACATTTACGGATACCTCAACCGCATTCAATCCAGTAGACGCCTGGAAGCAGAAGCCAATCGCAATATTGAACTCATGTGGTTGGTTGCCAGGCTCAACCCTGACTTCAAAACCATTGCTCGTTTCAGAAAAGAAAACGGTCCTGCCATACGCAAAGTTTGCAGCCAGTTTGTAGAATTGTGCCGCCGCATGCATTTGTTTACAGATTCCATGATTGCCATTGATGGCAGCAAGTTCAAAGCCGTCAACAGCTCTGACAAGAACTACACACGGGCGAAGATTAAGACCCGCATGCAAGAGGTGGAGAAAAACATTCAGCAATATCTGGACGATTTAGAGGCGGCAGATATTAGATCACCCAAGCAATCGACCTCCCATCAAGTACGCTTGACCGAACGGATCGCGATGTTCCAGGCACAAATGAAAGCACTGGAAACGATAGAGACAGAATTACAAGCAGCCCCTGACAAGCAGCTCTCGCAAACCGACCCGGATGCACGTTCCATGCAACATCGTGGCGGAGGCATTGTCGGTTATAACGTTCAAGCCGCAGTGGACACGCAGCATCACCTTATCGTCGCGCATGAAGTGACGACGGCCGGGCATGATCGGACGCAATTAGCCAACATCGCAAAGCAGACTAAAGATGTGTTGCAAAAAGAAGCTCTGACAGTGGTGGCTGATAAAGGCTACTACAAGGGTGAAGAAGTGGCCGCTTGTGTGGCTGAGGGTATCACCCCGATCATGCCCAAGTGTTTAACCTCAGGCAACAAAGCCAATGGCTTATTTGATAAACGCCACTTTGTGTATGACCCCAAGAGCAATACCTATCAATGTCCAGCAGGCGAATTGCTGATTGAACGCTACCGTTCACTTGAGAAAGGTCGGCCACACATTACCTATTGGAGTTCAAACTGCAGATCGTGCGCATTGAAATCCAGTTGTACGACCAGCGGGCAAAGAAGGATTAAGCGCTGGGAGAATGAAGCGATCCTGGATCAAATGCAATCGAACCTGGAAAGCATGCCTGATGCCATGAAGATTAGGCGCTGCACCATAGAGCACACGTTTGGCACCTTGAAACACTGGATGGGTGCCTCGCACTTCCTGATGAAAACCAAAGCGCATGTCAGTACGGAAATGAGTTTACATGTGCTGGCGTACAACATGAAACGAGTGATTAGTATCATGGGCAGTGTGGCAATGATGAAGGCGATGGCTACCTAAGGCCTGTGGCCTTATTCTGCGATCAGAACCCGCATGAAACGGTCAGGCTGCCATTTAGAAAAACTCACGTAAAAACCACTTACTTTGCATAGATAAATGCGCCTTAAGCAATATCGATTTATGTCGCGAAGCGAGAGTATATTTAGCATGACTTTCGCGTTTTGACACAACCTCGACCATGAGCGGTCGTTTACAAGCAACCTCTAATTGGAGTTTGTTTTAGGCTCATACATAATTACAGTACACTTCCATCATAAACCCTTAACTGTAGTTTAAAGTTTTGAATTTTTGAATCAAAATAAGAAAGCTAAAAATGCGATTCACCTTGATGCTTCATTGTTGGCGTGATTGATGCACGAACAAACAAGCTAAAAAGCCACATTAAAACAGGCAATAAAAGTCGTGCGTTCGGGCAGTTTGTTTTTGAAAGCTTCTAAAATAAATGCCATTACGGACTTGACCCGCAATCTTGGGAACCTCTGAAAGATGCTTAATCAAGCACAGCATGCCGTTAATTGTTGAGTCAACGTCCTACACCATCAAACGTTACTCGAATCATGGGCTTATTGGCTCATCTGATTTATAATTACGCGTAGTTTTATTACGCAGTTTTTATATGTAATTTTTTGTGTATTTTGCTTGGTTTACTTACTGGAGAAATTGAATGAAAAAGTTTTTAGCATTGCTTGCATTGGCAATTTTACCGCTTAGCGCTATGGCACACGGCCCTAGCCCACAAAAGGTTGAAAAGACTATAACGATTAAAGCGCCGCCTGCAAAAGTATGGGCGCTGATTAAAGATTTCGGCAACATGCAAGTCTGGCACCCTGGCATTGCAGCTGATAAAACCGAACAAAAGAAAGACGAAAATGGCGATATGGCCACTTTTAGAACGCTGACTTTAAAATCTGGCGGTGATATTGTTGAGAAATTGCGTGGTGCAGATGACGCAACTATGAAATTACGCTATGAAATTGACAGCGGCGTGGCACCAGTAGCCGATTACAACTCATTCATGCAAGTGACTGCTGGCCCTGGTGCTGGC
>JAKPIR010000038.1 GCA_029549705.1 Pseudomonadota bacterium
GCGGTGCAAAGTAACAGTCTGGATTACTCGCGCCAGCGTAATGCGCATGCGGCTGAAGGAGTTGAGCTACTGGGCGATAGTGCTGCTATCCAAAGTGTGAAAGCACAAATTCAGCGCATTGCGCAATTGGTTTCAAGTGACACTGTGCCGCCAACGGTATTGATTGGTGGTGAAACAGGCACGGGTAAAGATGTAGCAGCGCGTTTACTACATTTATCTTGTGCCAATAAAGACAAACCTTTTGTGCATATTGATTGCGCATCATTGCCCGCTGAATTAATTGAAAGTGAGTTATTTGGGCATGAAAAAGGCGCATTTACCGGCGCGCAAGGTGCTCGGCCAGGTTTGATTGAGGCCGCTGAAGACGGCACGCTCTTTTTAGATGAAATTGGCGAGTTGCCACTGACATTGCAAGCTAAGCTTTTGAACGTGCTTGAGCGCCGAATAGTGCGTAGGCTGGGTTCTACGAAGGAACGCGCAGTGCCTGCACGTTTTATTGCCGCAACCAATCGAGATTTGCATGAAATGTCTGCAGCCGGGCGTTTTCGGCAAGATTTATATTACAGGCTCAATGTGATGAGCATTCACATGCCACCGCTACGCGACCGTGAAGATGATGCATTCTTACTCGCCAAGCATTTTGCAGCGCAAACCGCTAAACGCTACGGCCTTGCCAGCCCAGTTTTTATGGCAGATGCCGTTGAGCGCATTCGGCAGTATCAGTGGCCCGGCAATGTGCGGGAATTACGCCACCAAGTTAGCCGTGCGATGCTGTTAAGTCACCAAGGACGTATTGCCTCAGTTGACCTCGCCTTGCCCATGCTACAAAGTGGTACGCCACCTGCCGATTTTATTACAAACAGCGCGCTGGCGGATTATCAGGCCTATACACAAATGAATTCAGTCACGCAAAATCAGGTGACGTTACATGAAGCGGAAAAAAATATTTTGTTAAAAGCCTTGGCTGAGGCCGAATATAATGTGTCAAAAGCCGCACGAAAACTTGGCATTACCCGTATGACGATGCGGTATCGTATGGATAAGCATCAAATTCCGCATAAGTAACTCAAGAACTCCCCTCACTACCTTTACTATATTTATGGCGTGATGATGTTTGTCAAATGACGGCATTATCACTGCGTGGTATGATTTAGCCCATTGAAAAAGAGGAAGTTCATCATGCAAATCGGTACCCCATTAAGCCCCAACGCCACCCGTGTCATGCTGCTCGGTAGCGGTGAACTCGGTAAAGAAGTAATTATTGCGTTGCAGCGTTTGGGTGTTGAAGTGATTGCCGTGGACCGTTACGACAATGCTCCTGGCCAGCAGGTTGCGCAACGTGCCTATACGATTGATATGACTGATAATCAGGCCTTGCGTGATTTGGTGGCAAAAGAAAAACCGCATTTAATTGTGCCGGAAATCGAAGCGCTTAATACCAGCACCCTAGCTGATATTGAGGCGGCGGGCATCGCCACGGTAATACCAACCGTAAAAGCCGTGCAACTGACGATGAACCGAGAGGGTATACGCCGGTTAGCAGCGGAAGAATTACAGTTACCGACTTCACCGTATGCGTTTGCCAGAAGCGAAGCTGAATTGCAGGCGGCCATTGATGCTGGCATAGGTTATCCATGTTTTATTAAGCCGACCATGTCGTCGTCAGGCAAAGGACAATCGCGCATTACGCAGGCGAGTGAAGTAAAAACCGCTTGGGAATATGCCGGCAGGGGCGGGCGCGTCAACCAAGGTGTGGTGATTGTGGAAGGCCAGATTGATTTTGATTATGAAATCACCTTGCTGACAGTGCGTGCCAAAAATGCACAGGGTGACATTCAAACTTATTTCTGTGAACCCATTGGCCATGTACAAAAAAATGGCGACTATGTAGAGAGCTGGCAGCCGCAAGCCATGACAACTGGTGCGTTGGAAGCATCAAAACGTATCGCCAAGGCTGTGACGGATAGCCTAGGTGGGCTAGGATTGTTCGGTGTGGAACTGTTCATCAAAGGCGATAACGTCTGGTTTAGTGAAGTGAGCCCGCGCCCACATGACACTGGCATGGTGACGATGTGTAGCCAGCGCTTTAGTGAGTTTGAATTGCATGCTCGTGCTATTTTAGGTTTACCTGTGGATGTGAGTTTGCGTGAAGCGGGTGCCAGTGCAGTGATATATGGACAGCATGAAACCAAAAATTTGGCATTTGAGGGTGTCGAGGCGGCTTTAGCTGTGCCTAACAGTGATATTCGTTTATTTGGCAAGCCAGAATCGTTTGTAAAACGGCGCATGGGTGTCGCATTAGCGACGGGCAAGGATGTTGATGAGGCGAGAGGGCGTGCAAAACTTGCGGCTAGTCTTGTTAAACCAAAAATTGCTTAATCATGCTAGATAAAATAGAAGAAGCAGGTAGCGATAAACGCACCTTTTTTGAGTTGCTAGGGGGCGAAACTAATGGCACTGCCAATATCCGTCACCTGGTCGAAACTTTTTACGACATCATGGATAGTGACCCCAAGGCGGCGCCCATCCGCGCCATGCATCAACCAGATTTAACCTCAGCGCGTGAAAAACTCTTTATGTTCTTAACGGGTTGGACGGGCGGACCGCAACTCTATATTGAGCGCTATGGGCATCCCATGCTACGGGCACGGCATTTGCCGTTTCCGATTGATGCTTCTGCACGCGATCAGTGGATGTACTGTATGATTAAAGCCATGCATCAGCTAGAGTTTGACGAAGATTTGATGACAAAACTGGCCAGCCAGTTGTACGGTGTGGCCGATTTTATGCGCAATCAGGCGGAAAAAAACTAGATTTTTTCTGAGTGTAAGTCAAGCGTTAAACACTTCAAAAAAACCTTCAATTTCCCCGAGAAATTTTTGATGCCCTGGAAGCCTTTGTTTATAAGGCTTCCAGGGCATCAAAAAAAGGTTGTGCGGATTATTTGTTAGAAACTAAGCCACCCAGTAGCGCTGCAACGGCAGTTTTTCTTGTGCTGGCAGGCCGCACATCTACGGCTTGAGTTTGCTTGCTGGCTTCATAGGGTTTATCAAACCAAGGGTCACTGACTTTCTTTTTCGGTGGCATGCGCTGCGTTGCACCTTCATGGCTACTTCGTGCAGTTTTGCTGGGTCGACTGCCGTCTTTTTGAAGTTCAGAGGTCGGTTTTTGACTTGATTTTTCAAGGTTTGCAGTGATTTTGATAATGCTTTTTTTAATCAGTTTTTCAATTTCAGTTAAGTATTTTTCTTCTTCTTCACTGACCAATGAAATAGCAACGCCACTCGCGCCAGCGCGGCCGGTGCGGCCGATACGGTGCACGTAATCTTCAGGTGCGCTTGGGATTTCATAGTTAATCACCATAGGCAATTCGCTGATATCCAAGCCTCTTGCTGCAACATCAGTTGCGACTAAGGCCATGATTTTGCCTGCTTTAAACGCATCAAGTGCTTCAATGCGCTCTTTTTGCGTTTTATCGCCATGAATCGCATCAGCGGCGATACCGCTTTTTGCTAGGCTACGGCTTAAGCGACTTGCAGTGATTTTTGTTTTGGTAAACACAATCACCTGACTGGTGCTTGCCTCTTTAAGCAGTTGAACGAGTAGTGACTCTTTATCGCGCTGTGCGACTTGGTACACTTGTTGTGTCACGTTGTCATTGGTCGCGTTACTGCGAGCGACTTCAATTAAAGTTGGGTTGGTCAGAAAGTCATCGGATAACTTTTTGATTTCATTAGAAAACGTGGCAGAAAACATTAAATTTTGGCGCTGTTTTGGCAGTAGCGCCAGAATGCGTTTTAGATCGGGCATAAAGCCCATATCTAGCATTCTGTCAGCCTCATCCAGCACTAACATCTGTACCTGATTGAGTTGCAAAGTTTTCTGTTCGATGTGATCCAACAGGCGACCTGGCGTGGCAACCAAAACCTCAACGCCGGTTTTTAAGTGCGGTGTTTGGGTTTTAATGTCCACACCACCAAATACCACTAACGAGCGCAAAGCAGTATGTTTGGCATACGCTTTGACGCTGGCCTCCACCTGAATGGCCAACTCACGCGTGGGCGTTAAAATAAGCGCACGCACGGGGTGCTTGGCAGGTGAAGTGCTGGTGTTGGCAAGTGGAAGTAATTTCTGCAACAAAGGCAACGCAAACGCTGCAGTTTTACCTGTGCCGGTTTGCGCGCCCGCCATCAAATCCCCCCCAGCCAATGCAACCGGAATGGCTTGCACTTGGATGGGCGTAGGTGTTGTGTAGCCAGATTCTTTCAGGGCTTTGAGCAGTTCAGGCGCGAGGCCCAAATGGTCAAAATTTGAAAGCTGAGTTGTTTCTGTTGCAGAAATTACATTTTCAGTCATGTGTTGAAGTCTATCCAATACGAAAATTACGCAAAGCTACGTGGACGACGCGGTGCGCCGCTACCACCCGCATTTGCATTACCAAAGCTACGTGAATCACTATGGTTACGACCAGCAGGGCGGCTATCGGTTCTGCCATCACGGCGAGCCGCATCTGCGCGGCCTTCAAAACGAGCACCTAGCACGCGATTGTCGTTGCGTGGTGCGCTGTTTTGGCCATCACGCGGAAAAGGTTTTTTGCCAAAAGCAGCGGCATCACCAAAACTGCGGTTAGGTGCAGAGGCACCTGAGCGCTCAGTGTTGGCACGGTCACGGCCACCATTTGCGTTGCGATCACCAAAACTACGTGGACGGTCACCTGCTGGTCTTTCAGAACGGTTAAATTCTGGGCGAGGTGCAAATCCTGCTGAATTGCCATTGGCTTCACGCGGTGCAGATTCACGGTTACCGCGGCTTTCAGTACGGCCTTCAAAACGGCTTTCGTTGCGGCCAAAACTGCCACGATCTTCACGTGGTTTAAAGCCACCGCGGCCACCTGGCGCGTGTGAACGCTCATTGCGCGCATTGCGGTCTTGGCCACGTTTGCCAGCAGGTGCGTCAGATTTCATCGGGCGTTTTGGCTCAAAGCCTTCAATCACGGCAGCTTCCATACGGTTACCGGTAAACTGCTCAATTTTTCGCAATAAATGACGGTCAACGTTAGAGGCAAATGAAATCGCAATACCTGTGTTACCAGCACGGCCAGTACGGCCGATACGATGCACGTAATCTTCAGCAAATTTAGGTAAATCGTAATTGATTACGTGGGTGATGCCATGCACATCAATGCCGCGGGCAGCAACATCGGTTGCCACTAACACTTTGACATCACCATGACGCAATTTGGTTAAAGTGCGGTTACGCGCGCCCTGTGTCATGTCGCCATGTAGAGCAGCGGTTTTATGGCCAGCAGCGTATAAATCTTCCGCCAAAACATCAGCGTGACGTTTTGTGCTGGTAAAGATAATCGCTTGGTTCACTTCAGGAGCAATTAACAAATGCTCAAGCAATTTGTTTTTGTGCGTCATGTCATCTACATAATGCAAACGTTGTTCAATGTTGGCATGTTTTTCACGTTGCGCGGCCACCTGAATAGATTTTGGATTTTTCAAGATTTGTTTAGCAATACGCGCGATATCACCATCTAATGTGGCTGAGAATAACAAGGTTTGGCGTTCTTTTGATAGCTGCTCACAGATACGCTCAACATCAGGTAAAAAGCCCATGTCCAACATGCGGTCTGCTTCATCTAAAATGAGCATTTGCAAACGGCTTAAATCAATACGGCCGCGCTCCATGTGATCTAGTAGACGGCCAGGAGTGGCGACTAAAATATCTAGCGGTTGTGACAGTAATTTGTTTTGTAGTGGGTAGGGCATGCCGCCCACAATACTGACAGTACGGGCGCGCATGTATTTGCCGTATTTACGGGCAGCTTCATTGACTTGTGCCGCGAGTTCACGAGTTGGGGTCAATACTAAAATGCGTGGGCCACGACTTTTAGACTCATGCGGGGTGGCGAGTAAGTTCAATGCTGGCAGCATAAACGCTGCGGTTTTACCTGTACCAGTTTGGGCTGACGCCATCAGGTCTCCGCCCTCAATCACAACAGGGATAGCCTGCGCTTGAATCGCAGTAGGGGTGGTGTAACCAGACTCTTCAATAGCGCGGAGGATGGCAGGATTTAAATTTAATGATTCAAAAGACAAGGTAGTCCCTTTCAAAAGCTGTTTTCATAAAAAACAATAATAAAGGGCGCGAGTAAATGCAATCTTGTTTGCTGTCGTGTTAAATCAATCACACCAAGCAAAAAATATGACGCAAAAAGCAGTTTAAAAATATAAAGCTTTATTTACCAGCGCACGGGCATAGCCGCTAACCAGTAAAAGATAGATTTAACGGAATCAAATCTAAAGAATAGTCACTTCAAAAGTTCACGAGTGACAGAGGGTCAGGGCAATGAATCTAAAACTATAAATAGCATTTAAGTTTTAAGTTGTGCGCATTATAGGCACGAATTTAAAATTGTCAAAGGTTTATTTTGGTTAATGTGTTAAAATCGCCGCCTTTCAATGAACTGGCTACAAATATATGTCTCGCAATTTACGTAATGTCGCAATCATCGCCCACGTTGACCATGGTAAAACCACCATGGTGGATAAACTTTTACAACAAGCAGGTACTTTTTCATCGCACCAAGTCGTTTCTGAGCGCGTCATGGATAGTGGCGATATTGAAAAAGAGCGTGGTATTACTATTTTGGCTAAAAACACTGCTTTGGTGTATGAAGGCACACACATCAACATTGTGGATACCCCGGGCCATGCAGACTTTGGTGGCGAGGTTGAGCGTGTGTTGGGTATGGTTGATGGTGTGGTGCTATTGGTTGATGCCGTTGAAGGCCCCATGCCGCAAACACGTTTTGTGACGAAAAAAGCTTTAGCGCTTGGTTTAAAACCGATTGTGGTGATTAATAAAGTGGATCGTCCAGGTGCGCGTACAGACTGGGTGATTAACCAAACATTTGATTTATTTGCGAATTTGGGCGCAACCGATGAGCAGTTAGACTTTCCGATTGTGTATGCGTCAGCCATTAACGGTTATGCCATGCTGGACATGAACAAACAAACCGATAATATGCGCGCTTTGTTTGAAACGATTATTAGTTATGTATCGCCACCTGCGGGTGACAGCAGCGCACCACTGCAAATGCAGATTTCTGCGCTGGACTACTCAACTTACACAGGCCGTTTAGGCATTGGCCGTATCACCAACGGCAAAGTGAAACCTAATCAGGCCGTTGCGGTGATGAACGAAGATAAGCAAATCGCTACAGGTAAAATCAACCAAGTGCTCGGTTTCAAAGGCCTAGAGCGCGTGCCGGTAGAAGAAGCGGAAGCGGGCGATATTGTAATTATTTCAGGCTTGGACGATATTGGTATTGGTTTTACCATCTGTGACCGCGAAAAACCCGTTGGTCTGCCGCATTTAGGTGTGGATGAGCCAACCTTGACCATGGATTTTATGGTGAATACTTCACCGCTCGCCGGTACTGAAGGTAAGTTTGTAACTTCACGCCAAATTCGTGACCGTTTGACTAAAGAGTTATTGGTTAACGTGGCATTGCGCGTGGAAGATACGCAAGATGCCGACGTGTTCCGCGTGTCGGGTCGTGGTGAGTTGCACTTGACGATTTTATTAGAGAATATGCGCCGTGAAGGGTTTGAGTTGGCTGTAGGCAAACCAAAAGTCGTGTACCGTGAAATCAACGGTGAAAAATGTGAGCCATATGAAATTTTAACGGTGGATTTGGAAGATGAAAATCAAGGTGCCGTAATGGAAGAATTAGGCCGTCGCCGTGGTGAAATGCAGAATATGGAGTCTGACGGCAATGGCCGTACGCGTTTAGAGTACAAAATCCCAGCACGTGGTTTGATCGGTTTTCAGGGTGAATTCTTGACCCTAACGCGCGGTACTGGCTTGATGGCGCACATTTTTGATGAGTACGCACCCGTGAAAGCCGATATGCCTGGTCGTCGTAATGGCGTATTGATTTCTGCAGAACAAGGCGAAGCGGTGGCTTACGCCTTATGGAAACTGCAAGATCGCGGTAAAATGTTCTCAAGCCCTGGTGATAAGTTGTATGAAGGCATGGTGATTGGTATTCATAGCCGCGATAACGACTTGGTTGTTAACCCGATTAAAGGCAAGCAACTTACCAACGTGCGTGCATCTGGTACCGATGAAGCGGTGCGTTTGATTACACCTATTTCAATGACGCTGGAATCAGCAGTAGAATTTATTGATGATGATGAGTTGGTAGAAATTACGCCAAAAAGCATCCGTATTCGCAAGCGTTACTTACTAGAGCACGAGCGTAAACGTGCTTACAAAGAATAATATTACGTAGTCTGCTCGCAGATTGACTGAAAGCCCAGCGCAACACGTTGGGCTTTTTTATTGCCAAATTGAATGCAAAAGGGCGGTATATGTGCATTGGTATTATTGCATTCAAAACGTATTAACAAGTCACAAAAATGCCCGAGGATTTTTTAATGCTCTGCAAGCCTTGTAAATAAAGGCTTACAAGGCCGCATAAAAGGTTTGTTAGGTTGTAAGCCATCAAAAACTAATTTTTTAACACCACAAAATTTTAGTTTTTTTACTGAAAACGTAGCGCTTCAATGGGATTCATGCGGGCGGCTTTTCTAGCGGGGTAGTAGCCAAAAAATATGCCCACGCTGGCAGCAACGGCAAAAGCAATCATCACTGAATAACCTGAAATAACCACCGATGCTTGTGTGATGGTGTTGACGAGTACGGCACCCGTGATACCAAGGATGAGGCCAATTAAACAGCCGATAACAGAAATCACAATCGCTTCGAGTAAAAACTGCAGCAATATATCGCGCTCTCTAGCACCAATGGCCATGCGGATACCAATTTCGCGCGTACGCTCTGTAACTGAAACTAGCATGATGTTCATAATGCCGATGCCGCCGAC
>JAKPIR010000055.1 GCA_029549705.1 Pseudomonadota bacterium
GAGATACGCAGCAAGCGTATGGCGGCGAACCAGTAAACAAATTAGACCAACAGCAATACCGTAACTTTTTGCGATACTTACCGTAGCAATAATATGCGTCACCATGAATATGCTGAGCAGTATTAAAAAAATCAATACAACGTAATCTTTATCTGTGGCCAAAGCACTCAACAATTGCATGGCTGTTTAAAAATTCCTTTTGAGTTGTTTGCTGTTCTAATCAAAACTTTGTGCAACGCGTGCTTCTAGCGTTTGTAGCAATGCACTTTTTTCTGCGTTTGTTTTGTCCCACCAAGTTTTGATTTCATCAATGGTGCGATAGCAACCCAGGCAATAGCCTGTGGTTTCATCCATTGCGCACACACCTACGCAGGGTGATTCAATTTCTTGTTCGGTTTCAGTTGTCATATGGATAAAATCCGTGTTTTCTTAACTTAATTGACCGTGACATTGTTTGTATTTTTTACCAGAACCGCAGGGGCACGGATCATTTCGGCCGACTTTGACGCCATCACGCACTACAGGTTGGCCGCTAGCGAGCAAGGCGGCTTCTTCATCCGACTGCGGATTAGCAAGCGCTTCATCGTAGTCAGCATGTTGATACTGAACATTTTCCACTTCAACTGGATGCTCAACGGCTTCTACATCGGCCTCAGTTTTTACTTGCACCAGCATGGTGATTTTAGTCACTTCGGCCTTCACTGTATTGAGTAAGCCCTCAAACAATTCAAACGCCTCACGTTTGTATTCTTGTTTTGGGTTCTTTTGTGCGTAGGAGCGCAAGTGAATACCTTGACGCAAATGGTCAAGCGCGGCCAAATGCTCACGCCAATGGTTATCCAGACTTTGCAGCATGACCGAACGCTCGAACTGGCGCATCACCTCTGCACTGGCTAACTGCTCTTTTGCTGTATAGGCACTGTTTGCCGCCTCTAGCACGCGCTCGCGCAGGGTTTCTTCATGTAAATCAGGGTTATCTTCCAGCATTTTCACTAGCGGGATTTCCAAGCCTGTTTCTGCCTTCAATTCACGCTCTAAACTTGGCACGTCCCACTGCTCTTCAACACTGTTGGGCGGAATGTATGTGGCGATCAGATTGATGAGGACATCTTCACGCATGGCCTTGATGGTATCGCCCACATCCACCGCTTCTAGCAACTCGTTGCGCTGCTCATAAATCACCTTGCGCTGGTCATTGGCAACATCATCGTACTCAAGCAGTTGCTTACGGATATCAAAGTTACGACCTTCAACCTTGCGTTGTGCGTTTTCAATCGCACGCGTCACCCATACATGCTCAATCGCCTCGCCCTCAGGCATGTTGAGTTTTTCCATAATCGCTGAAACGCGGTCAGAGGCAAAAATACGCAGTAATTGGTCTTCAAGTGACAGGTAAAAACGGCTCGATCCTGGGTCACCCTGACGGCCAGAACGGCCGCGGAGTTGATTGTCTACGCGACGAGATTCATGGCGCTCCGTGCCGGCGATGTGCAAGCCACCCGCTGCCAGTACCGCATCATGGCGCTGTTGCCATTCGGATTTAATTTGGGCGATGCGCGCTTCTTTTTCGGCGTCGCTTAATTTTTCATCATGCTTCACCGCTTCAATATCGGTTTCTGGATTGCCTCCCAACACAATGTCAGTACCACGGCCCGCCATGTTGGTTGCAATGGTAATCACGCCGGGGCGGCCTGCCTGCGCAATCACATGCGCTTCACGTTCATGCTGTTTGGCATTTAAAACCTGGTGTTCGAGTTTTTCCGCGTTCAGTAAGTTGGAGATCAGTTCTGAATTTTCAATTGAAGTCGTTCCCACCAGCACTGGCTGGCCACGGCTTTGGCAGTCTTTAATGTCCAATATCACCGCCGCATATTTCTCTTTAGCTGTACGGTAGACTTTGTCCATGTGATCTTTACGCTGCATTGGGCGATGGGTTGGAATCACCACTGTTTCTAACGCATAAATCTGATTAAACTCATAGGCTTCCGTATCAGCAGTACCCGTCATCCCTGCAAGCTTGTTGTACATGCGGAAATAATTCTGGAAGGTGATAGAAGCAAGTGTTTGATTTTCTTTTTGAATCTCAACGCCCTCTTTGGCTTCTACCGCTTGGTGCAAGCCGTCCGACCAGCGACGGCCCGGCATCATACGGCCATTAATTTCATCCACAATGATAATTTCACCATTGCGCACCACATAATGCTGGTCACGATGATAGAGATTACGCGCCCGCAGTGAGGCATACAAATGATGCACTAGCGTAATATTGGCCGCGTCATACAGGCTGGAGCCTTCAGATAGCAGACCGGACTCCGCAAGAATAATTTCCGCATGCTCGTGGCCTTGTTCAGACAACACCACATTCTGGCCTTTTTCATCCACCCAAAAGTCGCCTTCACCTTCTTCTTCAGTTTGCGCTACGAGCTTTGCAGCCACTTCATTGATTTGGTTATAAAGCGCAATGCTGTTATCGGCCTGTCCTGAAATAATCAGCGGCGTACGCGCTTCATCAATTAGAATCGAATCCACTTCATCGATCAAAGCATAGCTTAAGCCGCGTTGCACACGCGCTTCTAGTTCATGCACCATGTTGTCACGCAAATAATCAAAGCCATATTCATTGTTGGTGCCATAGGTAATATCAGCCGCATAGGCCTGACGCTTTAATTCATTAGGCATTTGCGATAAGTTAATACCGACAGTTAGGCCTAAAAAATTATAGAGTTTGCCCATCCACTCAGCATCACGTTTGGCTAGGTAATCATTCACCGTGACCACATGCACACCTTTGCCCGTTAAGGCATTCAGGTACACTGGCAACGTCGCGACCAATGTTTTACCTTCACCAGTACGCATTTCACCGATTTTTCCGGCATTGAGCACCATACCGCCTATCATTTGCACATCAAAATGACGCATGCCAAGCGCTCGCACCCCGCCCTCGCGCACCACGGCAAAGGCCTCTGGTAGCAAATCTTCAAGCGTTTCACCTATTTGAAAGCGCTGTTTAAACGCTTCCGTCTTGGCTCTTAGCGCATCATCAGAAAGCGCTTGCATCGCAGGTTCTAATGCATTTATTTTTTGTACTTGTTGCGCGTACTGTTTAACCAAACGGTCATTTCGGCTACCGAATATTTTTTTGAACAACGATGAAATCATGAAGTAAGTGGCTTTCCGCTTAAAGGATATAAGGCTTTAATGATGTACGACTAAATTTATGTGAAGGTGATGTTATGTTTGAAAATTGCTCAATAAACTCTGTTTTTCAGTATGTGAGGGCATTAAAAGTAAATTCAAGCACCTGCTTTAAGATATTGTCTTGGGTCAAGCGCATTGCCGTTAAGGCGAATTTCATAATGCAAATGCGGCCCTGTGGAGCGGCCAGTATTACCCATCTCGGCAATTACTTGGCCTTTTTCTACACGTTCACCCGCTTTCACCAACAACTTTGAGCAGTGCGCATAACGCGTTTCTAGCCCAGAGCCATGCTCAATTTTGACTAGTTTACCATATCCGGCTGTATCTTCAGAGGTTGACACGATACCGCCCGCTGCTGCATAAATCAGCGTACCAGTCGGTGCAGGAAAATCCAGCCCCTCGTGAAACGCCTTTTCACCGGTAAAAGGGTCAGAGCGCCATCCGTAACTGGAAGAATTATAAGCCGCTGTAACTGGACTGCTATTGGGCAACAAATCTTTTAATACGCTTTGCTGCAGCAATTTAGCTTCTATTCTTGCCAAATCATCCGTACCTGCCTCGATTTGGCCCAAGAGTACGGCAATTTCCTTTTGCAAATCTGCTTCGGTCATCGGGGAGTTCAGCACCAAGGGACCACCACGACCATCTTGCACTCGCTGTGCGTCCTCTTTTTTTTGTATTGCAGATTCACTGCCTGGCTTATCTTGGGGTTTTTCTAGGGATTTTTCTAGGGATTTTTCCTGCGGTTTTTCACCAGCCAACTTCGCCAAACGCTCGGCCTGAGAATCCAGACGCATCATGCGTGCTTGCATTTCGCCCAACTGCAAAGCGTAAGCATCTAGGTGTTTTTGTGGGTTATTGAATGAGAACCTTAACTGAGAAGGAATCAGCGACTTCCCCCCCTTTTGTGCTGCGGCTTCCTGTGGCACAATAAATAGCAGGGTGATTAACACTGGAATAACCACCAAAGCAAGTGCAATCAGTGCCAGATGAAACACTGAGAGTGTTTTTGCTTTTGCCATTTTATTTGAGACAAAAATGATATTCATAAAGTCAATCAATACTTATAGTGTCGAACATGCTACCGTTTAATGCATTGCTAAAACAGCCGGAGCTAATTGCACTCAAGGCTAAAACAAAGGAAGCGCAAATCGCACAAACTATTTGGCTGAACGTTAGCCCTGAAAACTTAGCGCAGTGTAGCCACGCCTATCGTCTAAAAGACAAACAATTGTCCGTATTTGCAGACAACAACGCCGTTGCCGCAAAAATTAAACTTTTAATCCCTAGCTTATTGATTAAGCTAGAAAAGCAAGGGTGTGAAGTTACTGCAATTCGGGTAAAAGTGCAAGTAAAATCTACCCCAAAAACCCCAACTAAACCCGTCAAAAAACTAAGTCGCCACGCTGCAACCGAATTAACGATATTAGCCGAAAAATTGACAGGCACATCGCTTGGTGACGCCTTGGCAAGACTCGCAAAAAAAGCAAACTAAGCAATGATTGTCGCCAATTGCTTAGGTAGGAAACATCTCAGGCAAATCTAAAAATCTAACTGTTGTTCGGCTAGCTTAATAGTGCAATAATAAACCGTTGTTACAAACGAGTTACACGCTGTAAATTTGTGTAATACTTGCTTGTTGACTTCTTCATTTACAAAAGTAATGCGTAATTGGTTTTGCTTCACACTCGTTTTAAATTCTGTATGACTTAAAAATATTTAGATGAAAAATTTGGATAGGGAGAAATTATGCAAGTTGAGTTGATTGTTGCCCTGGGGGCCGCTGTTTTAGCGGTGCTATACGGGGTTGTCATGAGTAAGTGGATTACCAATTTGCCTGCTGGCAATGCACGTATGCAAGAAATTGCCAGCGCGATTCAACAAGGCGCAGCGGCTTATTTAGCCCGTCAATATAAGACCATTGCAATTGTTGGTGTGGTGCTAGCGGTACTAATAGCCGTCTTTCTAGGTAAACAAACGGCGATTGGTTTTGTTATCGGTGCGGTACTTTCAGGCGCATGTGGCTTTATCGGCATGAATGTTTCAGTCAAAGCAAACGTTCGCACTGCGCAGGCGGCAACCAATGGGATTGTGCCAGCCTTTGATGTTGCTTTTAAAGGTGGCGCCATTACCGGTATGCTGGTCGTTGGCCTTGGTCTATTGGGTGTCACTGCTTTTTACTGGTATTTAGGCGCTGACCGTAACACTGATTTAAACCCACTCATTGGCTTGGCTTTTGGCTCCTCGCTCATTTCAATTTTTGCGCGTTTGGGTGGCGGCATTTTCACCAAAGGCGCGGACGTAGGCGCTGACTTGGTAGGTAAAGTTGAAGCTGGCATTCCAGAAGATGACCCGCGCAACCCTGCCGTGATTGCCGATAACGTAGGTGACAATGTGGGCGACTGCGCTGGTATGGCGGCCGACCTGTTTGAAACTTATGTCGTGACCATTATCGCCACTATGGTATTAGGTGGCCTGATGCTGGATAACGAAGGCATCAACGCAATGATTTATCCCTTAATGCTGGGAGCCGTTTCAATTGTGGCCTCCATCATTGGCTGTTTTTTTGTCAAAGCTTCCCCTGGCATGAAAAACGTGATGCCAGCCTTATATCGGGGTTTAGCCGTTGCTGGTTTACTTTCGTTAGTTGCGTTTTATTTTGTCAGCCATCAATTATTTCCTAATGGTTTCAACCATGCACCCAACCTTGTCGCTTCGGCCAATGCTTTGTTTGGTGCGTGTGCGGTAGGCTTAGTGTTAACTGCGGCACTGGTTTGGATTACCGAATATTACACCGGCACCGATTACGCACCAGTCAAACATATTGCCAAAGCCTCAACCACCGGCCATGCAACTAACATCATTGCAGGGATTGGCATTTCAATGAAATCAACCGCGCTACCTGTTATTTCAGTGTGTATTGCCATTTTGACGGCTTATCACTTGGCAGGTTTATATGGTGTGGCGATTGCAGCAACTTCTATGCTGAGCATGGCCGGCATTATTGTGGCACTTGATGCCTACGGTCCAATTACGGATAACGCGGGCGGTATTGCAGAAATGGCCGAATTACCAAGCGAAATACGTGATATCACCGACCCGCTTGACGCAGTTGGCAACACCACCAAAGCGGTGACAAAAGGTTATGCGATTGGCTCAGCAGGCTTAGCAGCGCTAGTATTATTTGCCGATTACACGCATAAGCTTGAATCGCACCTAGGCCAGGCCATTGACTTTAGTCTGAGCGACCCTAAAGTGATTGTTGGATTATTTATTGGCGGCCTAATTCCCTTCTTATTTGCGGCAATGGCTATGGAAGCAGTCGGGCGCGCAGCTGGTGCCGTGGTTGAAGAAGTCCGTCGCCAGTTCCGCGATATCAAGGGCATTATGGAAGGCACCGCCAAACCAGAATATGGCAAAGCAGTGGACATGCTCACCACAGCTGCCATTAAAGAAATGATGGTTCCATCACTTTTACCTGTTGCGGTACCCATTGCCGTTGGCCTGTTACTAGGCCCGGTGGCACTAGGCGGTTTACTGATGGGTACGATTGTAACGGGCTTGTTTGTTGCAATTTCAATGTGTACCGGTGGCGGCGCTTGGGACAATGCTAAAAAATACATTGAAGATGGGCACCACGGCGGCAAAGGCTCTGAGGCACATAAGGCCGCGGTCACAGGCGACACTGTCGGTGACCCCTACAAAGATACGGCTGGCCCAGCAGTTAACCCACTGATTAAAATTATCAATATTGTGGCTTTACTGATTGTACCGCTGCTACACATGTAAAACTGGCGTGTAATTAAAGGCGGCTTAGGCCGCCTTTTTTTGTTTTTCTTCCAAAAAAAATTCATGCATAAAACAAACCTTTTTCACATCAACAAACACAGTAAGTCACTACCAACCTTTTTCGATGCTCTGAAAGCCTTGTAAATAAAGGCTTTCAGAGCATTAATTTTTTCTCGGTGATTTCACAGCCTGTTTTTTCATCATTTTTAAACTATTTTTTGGTAACGCTACGTACATTTAGCTTTTTACATTATGATTGCGCTATCAACACAAAGGTACATATGCTAAGACATTCCGAATCTCACCGTTCTCACCGCATTGGCTGGCTACGCGCGGCCGTTTTAGGTGCCAATGACGGCATTGTTTCTACCGCCAGTTTGGTGGTGGGCATTGCCGCCGCGCATGCCACACATGAAACAATATTGCTGACAGGGGTAGCAGGTTTGGTGGCAGGGGCGATGTCGATGGCGGCAGGGGAGTATGTTTCTGTAAGTTCACAATCTGATACCGAAAACGCAGACTTAACGCGTGAAAAAGAAGAGCTGGCAACCCAACCAGAGCATGAACTAGATGAACTAACAGGCATTTATGTGAGTCGTGGTTTAACGCCTGAATTGGCAAGACAGGTCGCGGCACAAATGACCACACATGATGCGCTAGGCGCACACGCACGCGATGAATTAGGCATTCTGGAAATGACCAGCGCAAAGCCAGTGCAAGCGGCACTTTATTCTGCCGTGACTTTTGCAGTGGGCGCGGCCTTGCCTTTACTGGTGGCGTGGTTTGCGCCAAATCCTCAAATTATCATCAGTGTAGCGGTGATGTCTTTAGTTTTTCTAGCGTTACTTGGCGGCTTGGCGGCTAAGGCTGGCGGCGCAAACCTTTGGAAAGGCGCATGGCGCGTGACCTTTTGGGGCGCTTTGGCAATGGCAGCCACTGCAGGAGTTGGCAGTTTATTTGGCGTGGCAGTGGCGTAAAAAAAGCGCGATTACCGCGCTTTTTAATATTGAATACGCCACCTAAAACTGCCGAGAGATTTTTGTGCCTCTGCGAGCCTTATTTTAGGCGGCTTCCAGCGCATCAACAAAGAAGATGCGCTGTTTTTTTAATTGCTAAGGTTTAAAACGCAGGTTTTACTTCTGCTGCGTTATAACGCGTTACGCCATCCATAATTTCTTTGTGCGCATCCTCTATGCCCACCCAGCCTTCAATTTTCACCCATTTCCCTTTGTCCAAATCCTTGTAATGCTCAAAGAAGTGCGAAATCATCTCTAAACGCCAAGGGGAGACATCTTGGTAAGTTTTTTGATAGGCATATAGGCCACAGACTTTTTCAACAGGCACTGCGAGCAATTTTGCGTCACCACCCGCTTCATCCGTCATTTGCAACATGCCTAGCGCACGGCAGCGCACCACTACGCCTGGCAACAATGGCACAGGGGTAATTACCAGCACGTCTACCGGGTCTCCATCATCGGCTAAGGTATGCGGAATGTAGCCATAGTTACATGGATATTGCATAGACGTTCCCATAAAGCGATCAACAAAGATAGCGCCGCTTTCTTTATCCACTTCATATTTCACAGGGTCGCCCTGCATCGGGATTTCAATAATCACGTTAAAATCGTGGGGTAAATTTTTGCCTGATGGAACTAGATTGAGTGACATGACTTGCTTCCAATAGTTAAATAGAGATTTGTTTGTAAATTCAAGGCGCGCATTGTACCAAAGTCATGTAAATAAATTGTGACCTGATACAAAAATTAATATCAACGCACTTGCGCGCGACAATGTTGAATAATTTCTTGTGGGGTGAGCTTTAATGCAAGATAAAACAAAGCAGGAATAATCACTGCATCATCTAACTGCCCAATAATTGGAATAAAATCAGGTATCAAGTCAAATGGTAGCAGCAAATAACCTACCGCCAAGCCCAATAAAAACTTGGCCACCCATGGCGTCTCAGGGTGTTTGAGCACTAATCGATAGACTTCCAGCTCTTTTTTTAAATGTCGGTAAAGCGACTTGAACTTACTCAGCATCCAGTTTTTTACCCGTTAAGCGTTCAAACGCCTCTAGATACTTTTCGGAAGTGCGTTGCGCCACATCTAACGGCAATGCAGGCGCTGGTGGGGTTTTGTTCCACCCGGTAGATTCCAGCCAATCTCTGACATATTGCTTATCAAAGCTTGGGGGATTTTTGCCAACCGCATAACCATCAGCAGGCCAGAAGCGGGATGAATCTGGCGTGAGTATTTCGTCAATCAAATACAATGTGCCCGCATCGTCAACACCGAACTCAAATTTTGTATCGGCAATAATAATGCCGCGGCTAAGCGCGTATTGCGCTGCTTCGGTATAGAGCTGAATACTGACTTTTGCGACTTTTTCGGCCAATTCTTGACCCAAAAGAGCTGCGCATTTTTCGAGCGAAATATTTTCGTCATGGTCGCCCATTTCCGCCTTGCTCGATGG
>JAKPIR010000061.1 GCA_029549705.1 Pseudomonadota bacterium
AATCCCATAGCTAGCCGTTTCTGATGGCAACACATCCTCAACCCCTAAAATGGAGCATTGCTTGCGCGCATAAACATCAGCCATTTGCTTTGTGGCAGCAGGATTGCCATCAATTAAATCATCCGCCAAAATCACCGAAAATGGATGATCACCTACCACAGGCTTTGCACAAAGGACGGCATGGCCAAGCCCTAACGCTTTAGGTTGGCGAATAAAAATACAAGAAACATGCGAGGGCAAAATGGCTTTTAAAGTTTCAAGCAGCTCTTTTTTACCGCTGGCTTCAAGTGAGGCCTCTAGTTCACTGGCATTATCAAAGTGGTCTTCAATAGAGCGTTTATTGCGGCCGGTAATAAATATCAGCTCCGTAGCACCCGCTGCAATGGCCTCTTCAGCTGCGTACTGAATGAGCGGTTTATCTACAATTGGCAACATCTCTTTTGGGCTTGCCTTTGTGGCTGGTAAAAAGCGTGTGCCTAGGCCTGCAACCGGAAAGACCGCCTTGGTAATTTTATTCATTTATTGTTTAACTTTCTAATGCAAAGTAATTGGTTTGGGTATTTCAGCGGCAACCTCAGCTTTTACTTTGTGCTTGGCACGTGTTTTAAGCTGTGGGCTGTATTCTTCAACCCATAATTTTAACTCAGTTTTGATATGTTCTTCATCCGCGGATTGTAAACTTTCAATCCAGTTTAAAAGATTATGCACCCAGTCTTCATCGACTTGCCTTGCCGAGGCAACACGTAATTTTTCATGCGGTGTCGGTAGCGTATTTTCGTCATCTGCCAGCAACTCTTCATATAATTTTTCACCCGGCCGCAAACCGACATACTCAATTTTAATATCTTCTAATTGTAAACCTGAAAGTTTAATCATATCTTTGGCCAAATCAGCAATCTTCACCGATTCACCCATATCAAGCACAAAAATCTCGCCCCCTTGACCCATCACACCGGCCTGCATCACCAACTGCGCGGCTTCAGGAATCGACATAAAATAACGCGTAATTTCTGGGTGCGTAATGGTCACAGGGCCGCCCTTGGCAATCTGCTCACGAAATTTAGGTATTACGCTACCGCTACTACCCAGCACATTGCCAAAGCGCACAATCACAAACTTAGTTACAGACTCACTTTTATTCAAAAGATTAGACTGCAAACCCTGACAAACCATCTCTGCCAATCGTTTGCTCGCGCCCATTACATTGGTCGGATTTACTGCTTTATCGGTAGAAATGAGCACAAACTTTTCAATACCAACTTCTTTACACGCTTTCGCCAGCGTATACGTACCAATGACGTTATTCGATAGCGCTTCAAAAACATTACCATTTTCCATCAGCGGCACATGCTTATAAGCCGCTGCATGAAAAACAACGGCAGGTTTAAACGCAACCAGCAATTCCTTCATGCGGCGACCATTTTTAACATCTCCTGTCATATAAAGCAGATTCACAGGCAACTTAAGTCGGCTGAGCTCTTGCTCTAAGTTATAAAGAGAAAGCTCTGAAATATCCACACAAATTAAGGTGGCTGGTCTAAATTTTACAATTTGACGACAAAGCTCAGAACCAATCGACCCACCCGCGCCACTGACCAGCACCGCCCTATCTTGAATTAAATGCTGCAAGCCAGAGTTATCAAGCTGAACCGCGTCCCGTCCCAATAAGTCTTCAATCTCCACATGTCTGATTTTTGAAATACTGATATTTCCGTTCATCAAGTCTTCAACGGAAGGCACAGTGAACACATTTAGCCCTGCAAGGCTCGCCACTTCAATCGCGCGACGGCGTGCCTGATGTGCCTCGGCAGGCTTGGCGACAATCACATCTTTAACATCATATGCCCTAGCAAGGTCTGGCAACTGTTTAATTTCACCAAGCACTTTAACACCCATGATTTCGCGTCCATGCATATTGACGTTGTCATCCAGCAAACCAATAACGCGCCATTCACTGCTACGCTCAAGGCCTTTCAACAAGGCAATCGCGGCATCTCCCGCCCCCAGCACCAACACTGGTTCACCACGAATTTGATTTGGGCCATATAATTGATGCTCTTTCCACGAGCGATAGATAAATCGGCTACCCCCCATGAACAGCATTAACAACAGCGGATTCAAAACCAAAACGGATCTTGGTACAACAACATAATCAGGCTTAAACATATACAACAGCGTGACTATCGTGATTGCAGAAAGTACAATCGCCTTCAAAATACGTTTCAAATCAGGAATGCTGGCAAACCGCCATACCCCTTTATACAAGCCAAATTGAATATAAAATAAAACTTGGATGGGAATGGAGAACAAAGCTACTTGCCAGATGCTAGCAGTAAACTCCACTGGAATTTTGAAGTTAAAGCGTAATAAATAAGCTATACACCAAGCCAGTACCGAAACGCCCACATCAAAGAAAAAGGCCGCAAAAGTACGCCATGACAATGACCGCCTCTCTATTTGAGGCGCAGTTGGTTTTTTTAATTTATAAGAAAACATTGAAGCCTCTATATTTTCA
>JAKPIR010000066.1 GCA_029549705.1 Pseudomonadota bacterium
AAATGGTTTGGCCTGCACCCAAATGGGCAACATGCAAATCAATTTCACGGCTAAGATAGCTTAAGTATTCAGCGCTACGCTCATGGTGCTTGGTTACGATTTTATTACAGGCGCAGAAAAAACACAGCGACTCGCAGAATGGAATATGCACATAAATGGACAATGGCAATGAAGCACCACTTAAGCGTCGCTGTGCAAGTGCTAACTGATACGCCTCTTCAGTAAAAGCTTCTACAAAACGATCTGCCGTTGGGTATGAGGTATAACGAGGGCCTGAGACATCATATTTTTGCAACATTTCCGCCGTAACACAGGGCAAAGCGGTAGCGGCTGAAGTGAATCCAGCCGCACTTGTTTTATTTGCGTTTAATGCATTATTTTTCATCTCGATACCACTCCAAATCTAGCGTGCCAATATGCCAGTTTTCTAAATAAAAAACTTTGATGCATATCAAATGAATTTACATCACCTTTTGTACCAGTCTGCAAGCTTTTATTTATAAGGCTCGCAGGGCAGTAATTTTTTTACGTGTAATTTTGTCGCATCATAGTGATATTGAATTTAACTATTTCCACTTTTGGTTTTAGCACATTAGCCTAGCCTATATCTTTATTTTGCTATGCGTCATGGTGATTCACTAGCAAATCTTCTGCTTAACCAATGGTTTCATTACGATTGTAATCCTTTTCAATATCATCAATTAACCATGTATATGGCTAGCATCAAAGCTACTTACGCGTTATGCTTATACAGTTGACGACTTTGTCATTAGCCCGTGTATCGCAAAACCATGAACCTAGACATTTCTTCAGACACACCGCAGGATTTAGCAGCGCCCGCTAAGCCACTTCCTACCATTAAAGTAGCGTGTTCCAATTGCAACCTTCGTGAGCTTTGTATGCCAATTGGTTTTAATCCTGAAGATTTGCACCGGTTAGATGAAGTGGTTGAAAAGCGTCGAAAAATTAAGCAAGGCGAAAAACTATTTGGTACTGGTGACGTGTTTAAATCACTTTATGCCATTCGTACGGGATTTTTTAAAACCTGCGTTTCAACCGAAGATGGCCGCGAGCAAGTCACCGGCTTCCAAATGGCGGGCGAAATTATGGGCTTAGATGGCATTGTCAGTGACCATCACAACTGTAGCGCCATCGCACTTGAAGATGCCGAAGTCTGCGTGATGCCTTTTGCCGATGTTGAAGATTTATCACGCGAGTTTCCAGTGTTGCAACGGCATGTGCATAAAATCATGAGTCGTGAAATTGTGCGTGAACACGGCGTGATGATGCTGCTAGGCAATATGCGGGCTGAAGAACGTTTGGCCGCATTTCTATTAAATTTGGTGCAGCGCTTACATGCGCGCGGTTTTTCCCAATCTGAACTCACCCTAAGAATGACGCGTGAAGAAATTGGTAGTTACTTGGGTATGAAATTAGAAACCGTTAGCCGTACATTTTCAAAGTTTAGCGATGAAGGTATTATTGAAGTGAAACAGCGCTACGTGAAAATCCTCAACCCTGACGCACTGAAAAAAATATTTAACGCTCAAACTTGCGCTTAAACATTCAGGCGAATCGTTTTTTATTCGATGATGCCCAAAAATAAATTTCTTA
>JAKPIR010000071.1 GCA_029549705.1 Pseudomonadota bacterium
TAATGGTTGCTTCGTCTATGAATTTCATAATAATGTGAGTTTACCAAATACCAAATAAAAAAGCCCCATCAAACGATGAGGCTTTGTAACTTGCAATATAACTTAAGCAGGAATGATGCTTACAGTATGGCGTTTTAAAGCGCCTTTAATTGCAAAAGATACTTTACCATCCGCTTTTGCGTACAGGGTATGATCTTTACCCATGCCAACATTTTCACCCGCGTGCATTTTAGTACCGCGCTGACGCACGATTATGCTACCTGCTGAAACCACTTGTTCACCAAAGGCTTTTACGCCCAAACGTTGTGAGTGTGAATCGCGACCGTTACGTGAACTACCGCCTGCTTTCTTGTGTGCCATGATTTAATCCTTTAAATACTTATTTAGCAGCAATTGCTTCAATTTTTATTTCAGTAAAACTTTGGCGATGGCCTTGAGTTTTACGGTAATGTTTACGGCGACGGAATTTAAAAATCATCACTTTGTCGCCACGGCCATGTGAAAGCACAGTGGCTTTTACCGTTGCACCTTTAATAATAGGTGAGCCGATGGTGGTTTTATCGCCATCAGAAACCATTAAAATTTGATCAAGCGTGACAGTGCCGCCTACTTCAACTTCAAGTTTTTCAACTTTTAATCTTTCGCCTGCAACGACGCGATATTGCTTACCACCTGTTTTAATTACTGCATACATGATTGAGCCTTAAATTACGCTTTCTAAAGAACTCGGCATTATACGCAAATCGCGATGCATTGCAAACCAAATTCGCAACACACCATAAAAAAATATCGCATCCGCCTAGATCACTAGATTATCTCATGATTTGTCAGGCTTCATGTCAATACTCCTAAATAGGCTGTGATAAAATAGCGGCAAATTTTTTAGGTGCATTCCCGTGATATCCAGTGTCATTTCGTCCAACCGTACCAACCCGCTTAATGTCGTGCAGGAATGCATTGCAAAAGATATGTTGCAAGTCAACGCAGTGATCGAAAAATCGCTGCATTCTGAGGTCACGCTCGTCAATCAGGTGGCGAATTACATTATCAATAGTGGCGGCAAGCGCCTGCGCCCAATGCTGGTGCTGTTATCTGCCGGATTATTTGGTCCGATTAAGCCTCAACATCACCAATTAGCAGCGGTGGTTGAGTTTATTCATACCGCCACCTTGCTACATGACGACGTGGTGGACGAATCCGCAAAACGGCGCGGTCAAAACACGGCTAACGCACTTTTTGGCAATGCGGCCAGCGTGTTGGTGGGCGACTTTGTCTACTCTCGTGCTTTTCAGATGATGGTTGCCGTGCAAAACATGCGTGTGATGGAGGTATTAAGCAATGCCACCAACGTGATTGCCGAGGGCGAAGTGTTACAGCTATTAAATGTGCACAATGCTGACATTTCCGATGATGCCTATCTGCAAGTGATTCACTACAAAACCGCCAAATTATTTGAAGCCGCAACGCGTCTTGGCGCGATTATTGGTAACGCTACAGCTGATGAAGAGGAAGCACTCAGTCAATACGGCATGCATATTGGCACTGCCTTTCAGTTGATTGATGACGTGCTCGACTTAAGTGGCAACGTGCTGGAAATTGGCAAAAATCTGGGGGATGACCTTAACGAAGGAAAACCCACGCTACCACTACTCTTTGCCATGCGCCACGGCACACCGGCAGAGTCACACGCCATCAAACATGCGATTACGCATGGTGGCCTGCAAGATTTCTCTACTATCCTCAGTGCGGTTGAGCGCACGGGCGCTTTGCAGCATGTACGCTTAATGGCTGAAAAAGAAGCCGCGCTCGCCCTAGTGGCCATTCAACATATTGCCGAGTCGCCTTACAAAACGGCATTACAGAACTTGGCTGAATTTGCGGTAAAACGAAATTATTAATAAAAATTAACAAACTGCTGCTTAGTGTACGCACTATAATTCTTAGTGATTGGGGGGGGTGCATGATTAAAAAGTGGTGTGTTTTCTTATTGTTGCTATGTTGCGCACAAGCAAATGTGTTTGCAGAGCCCGCTGGCGCACCCAAAGATCAAGCCAAAGTCGGCATTTATATTACCAACCTCTACGATTTTGATTTGGCCGACGGCAGCTTTGTGGCGGAATTCTGGACATGGAGCTTGCACAACAACGACAACTTGAGCTTTAAAGACACGCAAGAAGTCATTAAAGCTAAAAAAACGGTTTGCACTAATTTTGCTACGCAAAAAAAAGCCAATCTCAATTGGGAGCAAAAAAAATGCATCGCCACCATTTTACAAGATTGGGACATTCGCAATTTTCCGTTTGATACGCAAAAGTTGGTCATCAACCTTGAAGAGACCATGCTCGACGCCAGCGCAGTGGCTTACGTGGCCGATACCGAGAACTCTAAAATTAACCACAACCTTTCGCTTGAAGAATGGCACATCAATGCGTTCAATATTCGGGCCAACAATGCAGAATACAACACCACCTACGGTGATCCTGAACTACAGGGCAGCAGCAGCTACCCTAGCGTACAAGCCACAGTGAGTCTTTCCAGAACGTCCTCATGGACCACCTTCATTAAACTTGTCACAGGCTTGTATGTGGCATTTTTAATTGCGCTCATGGTGTTTAGAATCAAACCGCCCGATTCTGACAATCGTGTTGAACTCGCGGTGGGCGGACTATTTGCAGCCGTTGGCAATAAATATATTGTAGAAAGTATTGTGCCAACCTCCACGCAAAACACCATGATTGATAATATGCACAACATCACATTTGGGGCAATTTTATTGATTGTGATGATGGTGATTTATATCTCGGGCCAATTTTATGAAGACCACAAAGAAAAAGCCTTGCGGCTCGATAAAATGAGCTTTTGGGGAATTCTCATCACCTATATTACGCTCAATTTAATGTTGGTAATCAAGGCCATCAACTAGCAAAAAACACGGCCTATTTCTTCCGAGAAAAAATAAATGCTCTGGAAGCCTTTATTTACAAGGCTTCCAGAGCATAGAAAAAGGTTGATGTGAAATTTAAGTCAAAAAATCCATTTTTTATTTTAAATTAACGCTATAATTTAAGCTTGTTGTCAGGTGTCAAATTTGTGTTCTAGCAAATTTGGTGAAACTGGGAAATAGGTGCGTTTTAATCTTTTAAAACTATGCCTATGCTGCCCCCGCAACGGTAAGTGATATCAATCTTTGCAATATGCCACTGAGTTTAAACTTTTTTTATAAAAGCCATAACTTGGGAAGGCGCAAAGAATTCGTCACAAGCCCGGAGACCGGCCTCGCAACTAAAGAGTTGAAAATACCGCGGGGTGACGGTGTTCAGGCGCAGCGCTTTCATTCGCTACCGTTTTGTTCATGTTGAATCCCTGAAGTATTCTCTATCGATGAATCTCGTATGCGGGGACGCATGCGTAATCAGGAAAATAACATGAAAAAAACTATCATTGCCAGCCTCACTGGTTTGGCCTTTGCATCCCCTATCTATGCAGCAGAACCCATTGATTTAAATAGCATTATCGTCACCGCTAACCGCGTACCTCAAACACATGACAAACTTCTCAGCGATGTCACACTGATTGAGCGACAAGAAATTGAGCGCGCTGGCGCGGGATCCCTCACAGACTTATTACGTTTGCAACCGGGCGTACAAGTTAACACCAGCGGCGGCGCAGGTACAGCGTCCAGCGTCTATTTACGCGGCACCAATGCTGACCACGTGGTGGTATTAGTCGATGGCTTACGCATTAACTCAGCCACGCTGGGGACAACCTCGTTTGAGAATATTCCACTTGCTCAAATTGATAGGATTGAAATTCTGCGTGGCCCAGCATCCAGTCTTTATGGGGCGGACGCCATTGGCGGCGTGATTCAAATTTTTACACGAAAAGGAAATACAGGGGAAACACTGGCACACGCCGCAGTTGGGCTTGGTAGCGATAACACCAAAACTGCTGAAGCAGGCATCAGCGGTAGCGTGAACGCACTGAGTTACGGCATTCATGTCAGTAGTTTAGATACCGACAGCTTCTCCGCCAAACGCATTAGAACAGGCGTTGATCGTGACGATGACGGCTACCGCAACCTCAGTTCTTCAGCTTTTTTAGAGCTCGAGTTAGCCAAAGGCCACACTTGGGGTTTACAGTTTTTTGAAAGCAAAGGACGTAATCACTTTGACAACAACTACGGCAACTATGGTGACCAAACTTTGCAAAGCTATGCGTTTACCAGTAAAAACCAATTTACAGATTTTTGGCACAGCACTTTTAAACTAGGCATGGGCGTTGACGATTCAGATAGCCATGCCAAGCCGAATACCAATCCATTAAGTGCAAGCTTCAGCCCCAAGGGCAAAAGCCATTACCGCACCGAGCAACAACAGCTCATGTGGCAAAATGATTTTAATTTACCAATCGGCACGCTCACTCTCGCTTACGACCGCCTTGAGCAAGACGTGAACAGCCAAAGCAACGCCAAATCCAAGTTTAAAAAAGAGCGCAATAACGATAGCCTATTAGCAAGCTATGTGGCGGACATTGGTAACCATGCCATGCAGTTGTCATTACGTGAAGACCACAACACACAGTTTGGCAACTATACCACTGGCGGCGCAGGCTACGGTTATCGTATTACACCAGAGTGGCGTGCCTCTGTGAGTTATGGCAAAGCCTTCAAAGCACCAACCTTCAACCAGCTCTATTTTCCCAATTTTGGCGACCCGAATTTAAGTCCAGAAAAATCAGACAATGTGGAAGCCAGCCTCAAATATGGTAACCAAAGGCTCAATGCAGGCGTGACAATTTTTGAAAATAACATCAGAAACTTGATTGAGTTTTCTGGTGATGCGACAGCAGGCTGCACGCTTGCTGGTTTTTGCCCGGTCAACGTAGGAAAAGCGTCAATTCAGGGGCTAACGCTAGAGGGCAGCTGGTCTGTAATGGATAATTTAAGTTTTAACGGCAACTTTACCATCCAGTCACCTCGTAACGAACAAACCGACCAATTACTGGTGCGTCGCGGCAATCGTTATGGGGCGGTGAGTCTATTGCAAACGCTAGGAGACTTTCAATGGGGTGCAGAAATCACTGGCGCCTCCACGCGATATAACAATGCCACCAACACTAAAAGCATGAGTGGCTACACCTTGTTGAATTTAACAGCCAATTACCGCATAACGCCTGAATGGAAATTAGAAGCGCGTGCAAACAATGTGCTAGATAAGGATTATGTACTCACTTACACAGGCAATACAGCAACATCCAGCCCCTATAACACGCCAGGTGCTAACGCCTTTATTGGCTTGCGTTATCAAATGAAACCGTAAATTTTACGCTTGTAACAAAGCGATTTAAGCTAAAATCACGTACAAATATTTTTTCAACCTAACGGAGGCTAACGCACATGTTATCCCTTTCAAAAACGCATCAGATTATTATTGGCACCGTATTGGCGTGTCTTATTATTGCCACCCGCGGGCATCACTTTGCCTCAATCAACGTACTTCCAAGCGCATCCCTTGCGGTATTTTTCTTAGCGGGTTTGTATTTGCGCCCGGTCTGGATATTTGCTGCTTTACTTGCTTTATGCGCGGGTTTGGATTTTTATTCCGTCACTTTCGCTGGTACCAGCGGCTTTTGCATCACGCCCGCTTATGGTTTTTTACTGCCAGCCTATGGCACCATGTGGCTGGCGGGTCGCTGGTTTGCCAAACACTACACCTTCAGCAGCAAAGCCCTGCTACCACTTGTTGGTAGCGTGACCATTGCCGCAACCGTCAGTGAGTTATTTTCTAGCGGCGGCTTTTACTTCTTTGGTGGCCGCTATGCTGACCCTACATTGGCAGTGTTTGGCGAACGTTTAGTCAAATACTTCCCGCACCAGTTACAAGGTATTGTTTTTTGGCTCAGCATTGCTTTAATTACACATGTGATTTTGACTTTGGCCAGCAATACCAAACAGCTCAAATCTTATGAGTGATGGCAATTTAAACGCGCGCCATACCGCGCGCATGGCACGCAAAAAAGCGCATATTGATGCATCAATAGAAAAGGCCAATCAGGAGAAAGGTTTATTGCTGGTGTTAACTGGCAATGGCAAAGGCAAAAGTTCTTCGGCCTTTGGCATGGTGGCAAGGGCTTTGGGCTACGGCATGAAAGTAGGCGTCGCCCAGTTTATCAAAGGCCGTAGCGATACGGGTGAAGAAGCGTTCTTTTCAAAGCAAGCCAATGTGGAATGGCATGTATTGGGTGAAGGCTTTACCTGGGATACGCAAGACCGTGAGCGCGACATTGCCACCGCTCAAGCAGGCTGGGAAATCACAAAAAAAATGCTAAATAACCCGGATATTGGCTTGGTTGTGCTGGACGAGCTCACCTACACGCTCAAATATGGCTATCTTGATACCGATCAAATATTAGACGATATTGCTGCACGCCCGCCAATGCAACACGTGGTGGTGACTGGCCGCGGCGCGCCTGATGCATTAATCGCATTAGCCGACACGGTAAGTGAAATTATGGACATCAAACACGCTTACCGTGCGGGCATCAAAGCACAACCCGGCATTGATTTATAGCGCGCTTTTATATGACTGCCTGTCGCGCCGTTTTAGTTTCTGCACCTGCTTCTGGGCAAGGTAAAACCCTTGTTACTGCTGCACTTGCACGGGCCTGGCGCAATCAAGGTTTGCGCGTGCAAGCCTTTAAGTGTGGACCAGACTTCTTAGACCCGATGATTTTAGAGTTGGCAACTGGGCATCCTGTTTATCAGCTTGACTTTACCATGTGTGGTGAAACTGATTGCCAAGCGCAGTTGTACAAGGCCGCACAGCAGGCTGACTTAATTATTATTGAAGGCGTGATGGGCTTATATGATGGCACCCCATCAAGCGCTGACATTGCAACTCGTTTTGATGTACCTGTGCTCATCACCATTGATGCTGGCGGCATGGCACAAACCTTTGGTGCTGTGGCCAGCGGCTTATTAAACTTCAACCCAAAATTAAAATCTGCAGGCACCTTTGCCAATAAAGTGGGTAGCCAAGGGCATGCCGATTTGCTGCGTAGCAGCTTGCCTACAGGCATAGCATGGTTTGGCGCATTACAAAAAAACCCGCAATTTGCATTGCCAGAACGCCATTTGGGCCTATTTCGTGCCGGTGAAATTGGTAACTTAGATGACATCATTGAAGCCGCGGCCAACGCACTGGCTACAGATTTGCCACTGCCGCCTATGGTTAGCTTTAGTCAACCAGCAAAACAAACTTACCCACAACTTTTGGCCAACAAAACCATTGCCATTGCAAAAGACGATGCGTTTTGCTTTATCTATCAAGCCAATCTGGACTGGTTGATTGAAATGGGTGCAACACTCACGTATTTCTCACCGCTGCATGATACGGCGTTGCCTGAGGCCGATGCTTACTGGTTGCCCGGGGGCTATCCAGAGCTGCATCTTGCAGAAATCAGCAAGAATACGGCCATGAAAAACGCGCTTCAGCAGGCGGCCATTGCCCATAAACCTATCCTTGCAGAGTGTGGCGGCATGATGGCGCTCTCGGCAAGCATTAACGGTAATCCAGCTTTTAATGTACTGCCAGGCAACAGCCAAATACATGACAAATTGCAGGGATTGGGCGCTATTAAGGTAGCTCTAGCCGATGGTGAAATCGGGTCACATACTTTTCACTACGGCAGTTTTGCAACGCCGCTAACACCTTCGTACATAGCAAAAACACGCTTCGGCAAAGCCGAAAACATTTATCAGCATGGCAGTATCACCGCAAGTTTCTTGCACTTTTACTTTGCCTCTAACCCACAGGTAGCGGCACGCCTGTTTTTGTCATGAGGCAAAATCGCGCATTTGAAATGCATTCCCCGCACCGCTATTCTGATGCAGAAATTGCTGCCGTGTACCGAACGATTGCCGAGCGACGCGATATGCGGCATTTTTTATCCACACCGGTAAATTCTGAAACACTCACGCGGATTTTACAGGCAGCGCACCACGCACCTAGCGTAGGCTTAATGCAACCTTGGCGATTTATCCGCATCACCGATACCGCCACACGTGCCGCGATGCACCAACTGGTTGATGAAGAGCGTGCGCAAACTGCCAAAGCCATCGGCGAATACGAAAATACCGCGCGCATGGCGGAATTTTTGCGCCTGAAAGTGGAAGGCATTTTAGATTGTGGCGAACTGCTGGTGGCGAGCTTATGCAGTCACCGCGAACATCAGGTATTTGGCCGCCGAACCCTGCCAGAAATGGATATTGCATCAGTAAGTTGCGCCATCCAAAACATGTGGCTGGCAGCGCGCGCCGAAGGCCTTGGCATGGGCTGGGTTTCAATTTTCGACCCCATTAAACTGAGTACCCTGCTGAACATCCCATCAGGCGCCAAACCAATCGCAATTATATGCCTAGGACACGTCAATACGTTTTATAAAGCACCGATGCTCGTTGAAGCAGGTTGGAAAGAACCCAAATCTCTAGCAGAAATGGTGATGGAAAATACTTGGTCCACAGATAAGACAGGATAAGCTTCAATGGCAAATATTCACTTAATTTTAGGGGGCGCACGTTCAGGAAAAAGCCTATATGCCGAAGAACTGGCTACGGATTGCGGACTTCCTGTTACCTACATCGCTACCGCACAAGTCTATGATGCTGAATTCAGTAAGCGCATACAGCACCACAAAGACCGCCGGCCTGCCCATTGGGGTTTGGTAGAAGCGCCGCATTATTTGGCAAAATCCATTGCCACCTTGGCAATGCCAAATCAATGCATCATTGTGGATTGCCTAACGCTTTGGCTGGCACAATGGATATGCACTGACTGCAACCCGCCAAAGGAATCTGACTGGCAAAATGAGCGTAGACTGCTACTGGAAGCGCTACCTAAAGCACAAGGTACGATTTTTCTGGTGAGTAACGAGGTGGGAATGGGTATTGTGCCGCTGGGCGAAATTAACCGTCAATTTCAAGATGAACAGGGGCGACTCAACCAAGCTATTGCAAAAATTGCTGATGAAGTCACTTTTGTCGCCGCCGGCTTACCGCTTAAATTAAAGGGTTAATCATGCAGATATCAATTTTTAAATTAAACAGTGAATATATTGCCTTATGTGATTTACTAAAAACCGAAGGTATCGCAGAAAGTGGCGGGCAAGGTAAGGCCTTCGTTGCAGAAGGAATGGTGTTAGTCGATGGCCAAATAGAACTACGTAAAACAGCTAAAATACGGGCAGGCCAAACGGTGGAATGTTTGGGGCAAAAAATTTCAGTCGTCAATGCGTAAGAAATCATTTATGGGCGCTTATATAGCCAAAATGGCTTAAAGGTAATCTGCAAGTTTTTCCCAATTCAAGTGTTCTTCAACGCAATCGGCCAATCGATTTAGATCTTTTTCTCGTAACGCTTCATAATCAAAAGGCTGTACCTTTTTTAAGCCTGCCCACGCCAGCCAGGCCGCGCAGGCGTCTGGGTGATCAAACAAGCCGTGCAAATACGTGCCCGCGATTTGGCCGTCATGCGACATCGAGCCTTCTGGTTTTCCATCGATGAGCACACATGGTTTCTCTAGCGCTAATCCTGAACTCACGCCCATGTGTATTTCGTAGCCTGTCACGGCTGCTTCTGCAAATGCAAGTTTTCCGGTAATTTGCTTCAATTGCTTGGATTTTTCAAGTGTTGTCTCCATGGCCAGCCAACCAAAACCAGGCGCTGAACCTGCGTCTCCTTCAATGCCATAAGGGTCGTTTAACCTTTCACCCAACATTTGAAAGCCGCCACAAATACCCAATAGTTTACCGCCGTAACGCAAATGCTTAGTGAGTGCTTGCTCCCACTGATGGGCTAGTAAATACTCAAGGTCGCTGCGTACATTTTTACTACCTGGCAGAATAATTAAATCCGCGGGCGGAATTATTTCCCCCATTTTTATAAACTGAAAATCCACTTGTGGGTGCAGACGCAACGCATCAAAGTCGGTGTGGTTGGAAATGTGCGGAAGAACGGGAACGATGATGTTCAAACGCCTTTCCCGTGCATCAGCAAGTGAGTGAACACTAGCCTTGCCAACCACGTTATCGCCCGCTTGCTGATGCACGGGTACGGCATCTTCAGCTTCTATATGCAGATTGTGTAGATAAGGTAAAACGCCTAATACGGGTTTGCCCGTTTCTGCTTCCAACCAATCCAACCCTGGTTGCAACAATGCAATATCACCGCGAAATCGGTTAATGACAAAGCCAATCACGCGCTTTCTTTCGGTTTCTGAAAGCAAAGCTAACGTACCTACAATATGTGCAAATACGCCACCACGGTCTATGTCGGCAATCAGAATGACGGGACAATCTACCGCTTCGGCAAAGCCCATATTGGCAATGTCATTTTCGCGCAAGTTAATTTCTGCGGGGCTTCCTGCGCCTTCTACTATCACACCATCATATTGCGATTTTAAACGTTGCCAAGATTCTAGCACTGCGCGCATCGCTGTCGGTTTGTAGACGTGATAGCCTGTTGCTTCAAGATTACACACTACTTTACCGTGAATAATCACCTGACAGCCTGTATCTGAATTTGGCTTGAGCAACACAGGGTTCATATCGGTATGTGGTCTTAATCCACACGCTTGGGCCTGTACCGCCTGCGCACGACCAATCTCTCCGCCGTCTGTAGTGACCGCAGAATTTAGCGCCATATTTTGCGGTTTAAATGGGGCAACGCGCACCCCTCTGCGATACAATACACGGCACAACGCCGCAACCAAGGTGCTTTTACCCGCATCTGAAGTGGTCCCTTGAACCATAAGTGATGTAAATGTCATTTGATTATTATCCCATCTTAAGCCAATACAGCACAGCCTTAGCTGTGCTTGCGGCAGTACTATTAGACGCATTGCTCGGTGAGCCAAAACGCTGGCACCCGCTCGTTGGCTTTGGCTGGCTAGCCAATCGTACAGAAACTCGCCTAAACAAGCCGCGCAAGCCCTTAAATGCGCGCATGATTGGGTTATGCGCTTGGCTACTCTTATTAACGCCATTCGTATTGCTGAGTTACTTTGCAACGCAAAGTACATTGGGCTGGCTGATTGATGTATTGCTACTCTACTTTGCTATCGGCGCACGTAGCTTGATGCAACACGCGCAACAAATCTACACGCCCTTATTACAGCGCAATCTAACTGAGGCGCGCCACGCCATTAGTATGATTGTGAGCCGCGATACCGCGCAACTCAACGAAACAGAAATCGCCACGGCTACAGTAGAATCTGTATTAGAAAACGGTAACGATGCGATTTTTGGGGCAATTTTCTGGTTTTTAATTTTTGGTGGCGCGGGCGCACTTGCATTTCGGCTGATGAACACCTTAGATGCCATGTGGGGCTACCGTAGCCCGCGTTTTATTTATTTTGGCTGGGCTGCCGCCCGATTGGATGACTTGTTCAATTTAATTCCCGCACGATTAACCGCATTAACTTATGCGCTTTGCGGCCACACCAAAAGCGCCTTAATGTGCTGGCACAAACAAGCCAATACCTGGTATAGCCCAAACGCTGGCCCGGTCATGTCAGCAGGGGCAGGCGCACTTCAGGTAAGCCTTGGTGGTAGCGCCATTTATCATGGCACGTTAAAACACCGCCCAACATTGGGCCTTGGCCTTCCAGCAAATCATCTGCACATACAAAAAGCCATGCATCTGGTAAAACGTAGTGTATTGCTGTGGTGCGCCACAATATGCATTTGTTCAACTCTCAGGAGTTTCTATTTTGCTTGAACATGGTGGCAACATCAGCCTTGCGGCACAACAATACGGAATCGCCATCGAACATTGGCTGGATTTATCAACCGGCATTAATCCTGATGGCTACCCTATTCCGCCAATTTCACCGACTATTTGGCAAAAATTGCCCCTTGAAGAGGACGGCCTCATTGAAACTGCCTGCGCGTATTACGGTTGCCAACAGGTGCTGCCAGTTGCAGGCTCTCAAGCGGCTTTGCAGTTGCTGCCTAAATTGCGTCGGCCTGGCAAAGTAGCAATGTTGAGTCCCATGTACCAAGAGCATGCACATGCATGGCGACAAAACGCGCATGAAGTGACAACTTTTACCACGTTCAATGACGATACGCTCAATCAGGCAGACGTTGTACTGCTATGCAACCCCAACAACCCCACTGCACAGTTATTTTCACCCGAAGCATTACTGCAACTTCATGCAAAGCTGGCAAGCCGCGGCGGCTGGCTTATTGTTGACGAAGCGTTTATGGATGCAACGCCCGAACATAGCATAGCCCGGCATAGTCATTGGGAAGGGCTTATCGTGCTGCGCTCGATTGGCAAGTTTTTTGGTCTTGCCGGCATTAGGGCTGGCTTTTTACTTGGCGCAGCGCCATTACTTAAACAGGCGCAAGAAATGCTCGGCCCCTGGACACTGAGTGGCCCAAGTCGATTTATCACCAAACAGGCGCTTGCCAATGCAGCATGGCAAAACAACACTCGCTTAAAGTTAGTGCAATCGAGCGAACGGCTAGTTATGCTACTCGGCCAATTTGGTCTGACCCCACAAGCTGGCACGGCTTTATTTCAGTTCGTACCAAGCCAGCAAGCCGCGCAGTTGCAACACCATTTGGCAACACAGGGGATTTGGCTTAGGCATTTTCGTGAGCTAAATGCATTACGCTTTGGCTTGCCAACAGAATCAGGCTGGTTAAGGCTAGAACAGGCATTACAAGAAGTCGCCCTGTAGCGCTAACTTTTAGCGATGGCTACCTGCTCAAAAAATAAGCAAAAAAGTGTAAAAAACACGCACAACCTTTTTCGATGCTCTGAGAGCCTTGTAAATAAAGGCTTCCAGAGCATATTTTTTCTCTCGGGCATTTTATTGCTTTAAAAATTGATTTTTTTAACGTCGCAAAATACTTATTATCTGTCTTCCAGCACTTCTAAAAACGCATCGCCATAACGCTGAAGTTTGGCTTGTCCCACGCCAGTAATTTGACCCATTTCTGTAAGGCTGGCAGGTTTGCGATTGAGAATTTCCAGCAGCGTACTGTCATGAAAAATCACATAAGGTGGCACGCCCTGCTCTTTTGCCAGCGCCATACGCTTGGCTTTAAGCGCATGCCAAAGCGGGTCGTCACTCACCTCGGCATAACCCTCTTTGGCACGCGCGCCGCGCTCGGCTTTTGAAGATTTGAGCGCTTGCACTTCCGCATCGCGCCTCAGCCAGACTTCTGCTTCACCTTTTAACACCGGTTTGGCAGCTTCAGTCAACTTTAGACCGCCGTAGGCTTCAATGTCGCTCATCAGGTAACCGCCAGCGACCAGTTGCCGAAACACGCTACTCCATTGCGCTTGAGAAATAGCCTTGCCAACACCAAACACACTTAATTGTTGATGGCTAAATTGGCTGACTTTGACATTAGTTTTACCCAGTAGCACGTCTATCAAATGCACCACGCCAAAGCGTTGCCCTGTGCGATACACACATGACAGCGCCATTTGTGCGGCTTGCGTGGCATCCCAAGTATCCACCGGGTTAAGGCAGTTATCACACTGCCCGCAATCGCCCGGATGCTGCTCGCCAAAATATCGCAAGAGCGTTTGGTGACGACATTGGGTGGATTCGCAAAAGCCTAACAGCGCATCCAGCTTTTGCCGTTCAACCTGCTTGCGTGCTTCTGGTGCGTCGCCTGAATCGAGCATTTTGCGCATGCTCACCACATCGCCCAAACCATAGGCCATCCACGCGTTTGCGGGTAAGCCATCGCGCCCTGCGCGGCCGGTTTCCTGATAGTAGCCTTCCATACTTTTGGGCAAATCCAGATGCGCCACAAATCGTACATTGGGCTTATCGATACCCATGCCAAACGCCACAGTTGCCACCATAATCACGCCTTCTTCACGTAAGAATCGCCGCTGATGTTTATTGCGCACGCTCGCCTCCAGCCCCGCATGGTAAGGCAGTGCATCCCAACCGCGCGACTTCAGCCACTCAGCCGTTTCTTCCACTTTTCGGCGCGATAAACAATAC
>JAKPIR010000121.1 GCA_029549705.1 Pseudomonadota bacterium
GTGTACTGTAACCACAGTTACATAATGAAAAATTGCTCAACTGCAACAGGCTAGGTTAAGTTTTTTAGCGCGCGCTGAATCTCTTTTCGGCTGTGCGCAGGCGCTAGCAACTGCATAAAATCAATCATAAAACCGCGTAAAAAGGCATCTTTTCTCACCCCCAAATAAGTGGTACTCATGGGGAATAAATGGCTGACATCCAACATGGCTAAATTGCTGTCGCGCACAGGGTCATAAGCCATTTGCGCCAAGAGGCCAATACCCAAACCAAGTGTGACATAGGTTTTAATCACATCGGCATCAATCGCGGTGAGCACCACATTGGGTTCAATGCCAGCATCATGAAACACGCTACCTACCAATGTGCCACCGGTAAAACCGTAGTCGTAAGTTACAATCGGATAACTGGCGATTTTTTCTAAGGTCAGCGGTAAGTCATTCAGAAGCGGGTGATCATGCGGCACCACCACGCAACGGTTCCACTGATAGCAAGGCAGGCATAAAATCTCATCGTATTGACTAATGCTTTCCGTGGCAATGCCAATGTCGGCCTCGCCACTGGCAATTTGCTCTGAAACCTGCTTTGGGCTACCTTGGTGTATCGTTAACTTAATTTCAGGGTGCATTTGTATAAACGCTTTCACGGCAGCCGGTAACTTATAGCGCGCCTGCGTGTGTGTGGTGGCAATGGTGAGCGAACCAGTAGTAACGTTCGAAAACTCATCCCCTACGCGCTTAATGCTTTCCATCTCACGCATAATGCGTTGTGCAAGCTGAATGACGATTTCTCCCGGCTCGGTCACCCCTACCAAACGTTTACCATTACGCTGAAAAATTTGCAGACCTAATTCTTCTTCTAACAGCTGAATTTGCTTACTCACCCCCGGCTGCGAGGTATGTAACGCCTCTGCTGCTGTAGAAATGTTAAGCTTATTTTTAGCAACTTCATGCACATAACGTAATTGGTGAATTTTCATAGGGCAATTTTAAACTTTTATATAACTATTGGCTATATATTAGAACAATTGATTATAAAAGCAATTGTTAAACGATGTTATATTACGCACCTCAATAAAGCCTTAGCTATTGCGCTATTTCTTTAGTAAAGTACTTTGCAGAGTAAAAATTTAATTTTGGATGATTCAGCATGAAAATTAGAGACTTAGACCTCTCTGAAAGCACCCTATCACACGACCACGAAGCGCTCGGCTTGCCGCCCTTAGAGCGCCAAATTGCCGAGGCTGCAGTTCACCCTATTTTAATCACCGCCTCATATCTAGCCATTGCCACGCTACTGGGCTTGGCTTTTTTTCTTCTCTATAAATTATTTAATGGTCATCAGACCTCAGGCCTAGAACTCATTAATGAAGCCTTGCATAACCCCATCTTTTGGAATGCCGTGATTGTGGGGCTAATTGCGCAGGCCATTGATGGTGCGCTGGGCATGGCATACGGCTTAACTTCCAGTTCGTTTTTATTAGCTGCCGGTGCATCCCCCGCGCTTGCCACCGGCGCTACGCATTTGGCTGAAGTATTCACCACAGGCATATCAGGCGTTTCACATGTCAAACTTGGCAACGTGAACAAAAAGCTATTTTTAAACTTATTGATTCCAGGCATTATCGGTGTATTGCTCGGTGCTTATGTCATCACCAATGTGGATGGCAAGGCGATTAAACCCTACATTAGCGGGTATTTACTCATTATGGGTTTATATATATTAAGCAAAGCTTTTAAGCACATCACGCTAAGAACTGATATTGAATCTGCTAAAGTAGCCCCTTTAGCGGTATTTGGCGGCTTTATGGACACCGCTGGTGGCGGTGGCTGGGGACCAATTGTCACGACTTCTTTAGTAGGTGCAGGCCATAACCCACGCACCACCATTGGCTCAGTTAATTTTGCCGAGTTTTTCTTAACGGTTATTTCTGCCACGGCATTTTTTGCACTGCTAGATGGCCAAGTGTGGGTCATTGTGGCGGGCTTAGTGGTTGGCGGCTTATTTTCTGCACCATTTGCTGCTTACGCCACACGGCACTTTAAAACAAAAACGTTATTGATTTTAGTTGGCGGCCTGATTAGTTCTGTGAGCATCTATAGCTTGAGCAAACTTTTTTAATTACAAAATTTTTAATTTAATTACTGAATCAAATCCTTTATGTATCAATACGATGAAATAGATCAACAAATTGTTGATGAGCGCGTTGCGCAATACCGCGATCAGACTAGGCGCTATCTAGCGGGTGAACTGACTGAAGATGAGTTTCGTCCACTACGCTTACAAAATGGCTTGTATATTCAACGCCAGGCACCCATGCTACGCATTGCCGTACCTTATGGCATGCTATCTAGCAAACAACTGCGTAAATTAGGTGATATTGCTAAAAAGTATGATAAAGGTTACGGGCATTTTTCTACGCGCCAAAACTTGCAACTTAACTGGCCAAGACTAGAAGATACGCCTGATATTTTGGCAGAACTCGCCACCGTGCAAATGCACGCCATTCAAACTTCTGGTAACTGCATCCGCAACATCACG